>QZKR01000101.1 GCA_003598065.1 Myxococcales bacterium
CCATTTCGCCGCCGGGCGAAGAAATCCTCCTGCGCGCCGATCGGCTGATCATCGAGGATGAAGGCGAGCGTTGGCGCGCCGAGGGAAACGTCGTCTTTCGGGCGGGCGAACTGACGATCCGCGCCGACGCCATCGAATACGACAACGCGACCGAAACGATCGAAGCCCGCGGATCGGTCTTAGCGAGCGATCGCAGCCGCGAACTGCGCGCCGCATCACTCCGTTATCCCTGGCGCAGCAAAACGATCCACATCGAGTCGGCGGAGGCGGCGCTACGCGTCGGCGAAGGGTCGCCGCCCTACCGCCTGCGGCTTTTCGGCGCGCGGCTGTCGCGCGAAGCCGACGGCCTCTGGCGGCTTGAGCAGGGCTGGTTCACGCCCTGCGACTGCGGCGAGGGCGAAACGCCGTCGTGGAGCCTGAGCTGCCGCGCGGCCGAGCTGCGCGAAGGCGATGAAGTGATGCTCGACCGGCCGGTTTTCCGCATCCGCGAAACGCCGGTGTTTGCCTTGCCCGAGGCGCGCGTGCCGCTGGCGCGACGCAAAACCGGCCTGCTCGCGCCGTCCCTCGGCTACAGCGACCGGCTGGGGGCGCGCTACCAGCAGGAGTTCTATTGGGCGATCGACGACTGGAGCGACGCGACCGTCGGCCTGGACGCCATGCACCGGCGCGGCGTGCGCCCGACGCTCGAATACCGCCACGTCACCGAGCGGACCTTTGGCGTCTGGCGCGGCTTCCACCTCTACGATTTTCGGGGCGACCGCGACGATACGGCGACGCAGCGTTTCGGCGCGGACGCCGATTTCGCCTGGAAGCCGTTCGACTGGCTGCGCCAGAAGACGCGCCTCGATCTGCTCTCCGACGCCAGGGTGGTTTCCGATTTCGGCCGCGACTGGCGCAGCCGCGCGCGCGACTTCACGGAAAGCCGCGTCCAGCTTCAAAGCGACGTCGCCGGCTTCTTCGCCGGCGTCGAGGCGAGCGCGGCGCAGTCGCTTATCGCCGCGCCGGCCGACGGCTGGCTGTGGGGCGACGATCGCGCCACGTCGTTTTACGCCGCGCCGTCCCTGCGGCTCGCCCTGCCGTCGCGGCCGCTGTTGGGCGGCCGGCTGCTGATCGCCGCCGATCTGGCCTTCGATCTTTTCGGAGCGCCGCCCGGCGGCACGGCGGCTCTCGGCCTGGCGACGGACGACCGCGAACCGCTCTCCCGACTGGGACGGCTGGCGATCGCGCCACGACTCGCCGCGCCGCTCGTCTTCGGCGATTACGGCTCGCTGACGCTCGGTGCGGCGCTGACGCACTACTCGTTTTTTCCGGAACGCGCGGAAGACCGGGCGGCGGAAGGCTTCGTCGAACTCGGCGCGACGGCCGACACGCGCCTCTACCGCGTCTTCGACCTCGCCGGCGGCGGCCGGCTCAAGCACGAGATCGTCCCGCGCCTGACCTGGCGCTACGTTCCGCACGCCTATACCTTCGGCGCGGAGGCGAGCTTCGAACGGCAGTTGACGACGCCCCTGGATCAGCGCTTCGCGCCGCACGTCGCGGGCGTCGGCGTGTTGCAGCGGCTGGCCTTGCGGCAGGCGGGTTCGGCGACGATCCTGCGTTTCCTGAGTCTCGATCTCCGGCAGCAGGCGTTCATCGACGACGCCAGCGCCGAACGCCTCGACGCGCGGCTGGACGAAGGCGCGGCGGAAATGGCCCTCGCCTTGCCCAAGGCCGACTGGCGCGGGCAAATCGGCGTGCAGTGGGAGGATGCGGCGGTCGGTTCGGCGGCCAGCCGTTTGCGGCTCGGACCCTTCCGGGGCGTCTCGCTCGACCATCGCTATCGTTACATCGCGCCGGGCGCGCCGTTGGGCGACTGGCTGCTGCAACAGCGGGATGCTCCCGAGGAGACGCTGCACCAGACCGGCGGCGGCCTCGCCTGGACGATCGTTCCGGCGTTCTCGGTCCGCTACGACGTGGATGTTTCGGTCGCCTATCGGCGGCTGATCGAGCAGATGTGGCGCGCCGAGTATCGTTCGCCCTGCCGCTGCTGGCGCGCCGAGCTGACGGTTTACCACCGCCCCGGCCTCACCGCCCCGGACGTTTATCTCAATGTCGATCTCGCGCCGCTGTTCGACGCCCCGCCGGCGGCCGAGGCGTCGTTCGGGAATGGGGGTTGACCCTTTCGGCGCGTTTTGCCGAGAATATATCGGGCCTGGCGATGGTTATTCATTACATGGGGAGCGCGCGCTTGCCGGCGAGGAAAAACAACTTGTCAGCCTCGGGGAATTACAGTAAAAACGTCCCGTCTGCAAAGAGGGCGACTCATCGCGTTTTGCCTGCGAAAATTCTGACGTGGAGGAAGTCATGCGTGTGGAGTCGGCGTTGACGCGGAAAGCTGCAATTCTGGCCGGAATGTTTCTGGCGCTGACCCTGTTCGTCGCGCCGGCGGCGCGGGCGGCCTCGATCGGCGCGGCCGAAATCGCCGCCTACACGCGGCTGGCCGAACAGATCCCCTCCCAGGCGCCGCTGGTCGTCATGGCCGCCGGGCTGTCGCAAACCGCCGCTTCGATCGAGGCGCTTTTCAAGCGCTATCAGCAGACCGACCCGACCTTCGACTACAACAAGCTGACGCTCTCGCTCAAGGGCGGCCTCGGCTACAACCCGCTTTCGACGTCCGAACTGGCGACGCTGGGTCTCGATCTGGATTACGGTCTGGCCGTCTATTCGCTGTCGCGCGACGGCGCGCCGCTCGTCGTCGGCCGCATGTCCAACCGCGACGCCTTGAAAAAAATGCTCGACACGATGGCCGTCTCGGTCGGCCAGGGCAAGGCGCTGCCGCCGGCCAAGGAGAAAGACGCCGAGATTTTCGTCTACACCCAGGACGGGACGCCCGCCGGCAAGCTCCAGTTCATATACGCGCTCAAGGGCGAGTCGGCCTTTGTGATGGCGCAGCCGCCGTCGCGCGAGTGGTTCGACAAGCACCTGGCCGCGTCGCTCGGGCTGGCCAAGGCCAAGAGCCTCGCCGCCGACAAAACCTTCGCCGCCCTGCTCAAGCGGCTGGAGGCGAAGACGTCGTTTGTCAGCTATAGCAACTACGCGCAGTACATGAAGGAACTCAAGCAGACGGCGCGGAGTTACGAGAAAGAACTTGCCGGCAAGGGCGGCTTCACCGACATCCCGTCGCCCGTGGAGCTGATGGACGAGTTCGCCAGTTTCGCGGAGGGCTTCTCCGGCCAGATCTTCGCCGTCTCGATCCAATCCGAGCGGGTGCGCTTCGTGCATGAACTCATCGGCCCCAAGGCCAAGGTCCAGGAGTGGCGGAAATTCTTCCCCGGCGGCGGAGCCTCGAAGCTGGCCGCCATCAATCTGCTCGGCGACAGCATCGGTTCCCTGTACGGCACGATTGATTTCAAGGCCATCAAGGACTACTTCGCCAGGAAAATTCCCGCCTTCGACAAAAACTGGCAGGCCTGGAACGCCCGCGTGAAGCAGGAAGCCAACCTCGACATGGACGCCGAGATTCTCGCGGCCTTGGGCGTGGAATTCGCCGCCGCGTTCTACGGGCTTGGCCCCCTGCCCGAGGCGATCACCAAGGCCACGAGCGTCAGCGAAGCGCAGATGACCAGCCTGGCGAAACTCGTCATCGCCGCCTCGCTGCGCGATCCGGCCAAGGCGAAGGAACTGATGAAGAAAGCGGAGTTGGGCATTCTCACGAACGGCAAGATTCCCGGCATGTTCAGCGCTCCCACGGGCGACCGCTTCCTGGAAGTCGTCAGCGACGGCCTGCCGCTGCAATTCGGCGTTTACAAAGACGTGTTCCTGATCGGCATCGGGACGCGCACGTTGCAGGACTTCGTGGCCAAGGCGTCCGCCGGCGGGACGACGCTCGACCCGAAGACCGTCGGGCGCTTCGCCTTCGACGTGGGCAAGCTGGCCGCGACGATGGAAAACCTCAAGCCGCCCGCCGATTCACCCAACACCCAGCTTCACCAGCAATACAAAGTCTGGCATAGCGAAGTGGCGTCCAAACTGTCCTTCATCAAGCGCATCGAAGCTCAGGCGACGCAGATCGCCGACGGCTTCCGCTCCACCGGGGAATTCGTTTTCTAGCTCCGCATGAAACGGATCAGCCTCAAGGTCGTTTTCTACTTCTACGCGGGATTGTTTTTCGTGGCGCTGGCGTGGATCTGGCTGCGCGGCGATCCGCATTTTTTCGTCCATCCCGAGTGGGACGGTCCTCTCGACGGCCAATCCCTGCTGCGCGGGGCCGGCCTCGGGTTGGCCACGGCGCTCGCCGTCGTCATCCTCTCGCGGCTTTCCTCGATCTACTTCGCCTGGGCGCGCAGCCTGGAGCGGGAATTCGCCGAACTTCTCGGGCCGCTTTCTTTCATGGAAATCGTCGTCATCGCGGTGCTGTCGGGCGTGGCCGAGGAGGCGTTTTTCCGCGCCGCCCTGCAGCCGACGCTCGGCTGGGCGGCGGCGACGATCATCTTCGGCCTGCTGCACGTCGGCCCGTCGCGGTCCTTCCTCCCCTGGACGCTCTCGGCGTTCGTGCTCGGCGGCCTCTTGGGCTGGTACTACACGCACACGGGGACGCTGGTCGCGCCCGTGGTCTGCCACACGGCGATCAATCTCGTGAATCTGACTTTCATCCAGCGAGCGCGGCCGAAGATGCCGGTTGCATAAGGCGCGGCGAGGCGGCTTGTCTCAGCGCGCGCACTCCTTGACGGAGCGATAGCGGGTGATCACGACGTCCGGCAGGCAGATCTTCACGCCGCCCCAGAATTGCGCCATCTGCTCCTCCGTCAGGCACCCCCACGTGACCAGGTTGTTGGGATCGAAGCAATGGATGCCGTCCTCGGGCCGGCAGGCGCTGTCGTCGTCGCAAGCCGCGAAGCAGCGCGGATCGCCGCCCTCGGACATATCGACCATGTGGCCGCCCTCGGCGAATTCGCAGACCCCCTCGTCGTCGGTGGTGCAGTAGCCGTTGGGGATTTCCTCGCTGCCGAGCATCGCCGCCACGCAGTAATTCGTGCTGCAATCGTCGTTCCATTCGCAGGGCGCGCCGACGCCGTTGTCGGTGGAGCCGCCGCCGCGGCGGCAGATGTCGTCCTGGGTGCAGACGAAGGTGAGCGAGTCGGTGGAAAGCGGCTCGTCGCAGGCTTCGATGTAGCGGCAATCCTCGTCTATGGCGCAGGGTACGGGCGCGCAGCGGCCGAACTTGGCCGTGGCGAACAGCAGCTGGCTGCCGCATTCCTGGTTGTATTCGTCCTCCAGGCAGATGTAGAGGGGGTTTGTCGTGCATTGATCGATGGTCGGATCGCACATTTTGATGCCGGGGCAGTCGTGGCTTTCGCAGGTCGGGATGTACTCCTCTTCTTCCTCCTCCGCGTCGAGATCGCCGTCGGAGGCGTCGCCGTCCGCCGGATCGCCGTCGGGAAGGTCGCCGTCGCTCGCGTCGCCGTCGGAGGCGTCCCCGTCAGGCGCATCGCCATCCGGATCGTCGCCGTCCGCCTGATCCCCATCCGCCTGGTCGCCATCGGACGCATCGCCGTCCGCCTCGTCTCCGTCGGGCGGGTCTCCGTCCGAGAGATCGCCGTCGCTCGCGTCGCCGTCCGAGTCGCCGGTCTCGACGCACTCGCCTTCCACGCAGATCCGTTCGCCTTTGCAGTCGGTGTCCTTGGTGCAGCCGCCGCCGGATTCGCCGCTTGTGCTCCCTGTGCAACTTACGAGAAAAATTAGAGAAACCAGAATCAAGGCAGGGTTGAACAGCTTCGACATCGGTGCGCCTCGCGCGGTTTTTCTTTTCTTGGGCCCTGAAATTGCTGATAATCGGCTTGCTTTACCGAAAGGCTTGCGTTATAGAAGCCGCTCGGCACCAATCTATATATAAAGCAACATCCGCATTATGCAAGCATTTTCGCGAGGTGCGGCGATGGGTCGGATGGTATGGCGGATGCAGGGGGGCGTTGCGCTCGTTGTCGCGCTGCTTGTTCTGGCAAGCTGCGGCTCGGGTTCGCCGGCGAACAGCGGCGACCAGGAGGCCGACAACGGCCATTGGGGACCGCAGGTCTGCGAGGACTGGTGCCCCGATACGTGTCTGCTCCTGGATCAGTGTCTGCGAAACGGCTACGTCGATCCGGCGCTCGTGGAGTTGTGCAGCCTGGACTGCCGGCGCGTGCCGCATGGATTCAAAAAGCGCCTTTTAAGCTGCGGCGCCGAAACGAATTGCGACGATTTTTCGGCCTGCATCGAGGGCGGCGGCGATTCCCAATTCGACTGTGTCTGGCAGACCGACAACATCGACGACGGCAACGGCGACGGCGACATTCCCGACGGCGATCCGCTCGACGCCGACGAGGAATCCGCCGATGAACAGCCGGAAACGGACGGCGACGAGCCCGAGGATGACGACGAGGCGGAGGACGACGAGGAATACGACGGTACGGATGGCGAGCCGGAAATCGCAGAAGAGAGCGAAGACGCCGAGGATACGGATACGGACGGCGACTTTTCCGAAGACGACGTTGCCGAAGACGACGGTGCGGCCGAAGACGGCGACAGGATCGAGGACGACGCGGCCCCGGCGGACGGCGATGAGGAAGCTTTCGAGACGGAGACGGAAGCGGAGAGCGAAACGGAGATCGACGAGTCTTCGACGTGCGAGGATTTCGTGCTCTCCTGCGACAACATCGTTTCGCACAACACCGAGCTGGACGGGTCGGCGCGCATCACCAATTATCCATACTGCCAAGGCATGGAGACGGGGCCGGAGGTCATCTACAGCTTTACCTCGCCCGACGATTGCCTCATCCGCGCCATCGTCTCCGGCCAGTCGGCCGACCTGGATCTGTTTTTGCTCGGCGAATGCGACCGAATGACCTGCGCGGACTTTTCCGCCACGACCGGCGCCGAATCGCTGGAGTTCTACATGACCGCCCGCGACACGCATTATCTCGTCGTGGACGGCTTCCAGGGCGCGGCCGGCGACTATACGATTTCGCTCGAATGCGACTGCGGCACGGTTCCCGACGGCGACGAGGAAAAGGAAAACGACGTCGAACCGGAGAGCGATACGGCGACGGACGGCGATGCGACCGACGGCGATGCGGCGCCGGACGAAGATCCGGAGGAAGCCGAAGCCGACGAGGCCGAACCGCCTGTTGACGGCGACGAGGACGAGGCCGCCGAGATCGAGGAAGAGGCGGCGGAGATCGAGGAGGAACTCGACGAGCCGGAGGCGGATGAACCGGAAATCGACGCCCAGGAGGACGAACCCGAAATCGATGAACAAGAAGCAGACGAGTCCGCCTGTTCGGGGCCTTGCGCGCCGGCCACGGCCGCCGATTACTGCGTGGACACGCTGGGGCTTTGCTCCTGCAACGCCGGAACGAACGCCTGGATGACGCTCGACTGCGAAACGCTCTGCGTCAACGGCGGCTACGACGGCGCGACACGCTGCGGCGACGACCCGAACGGCCCGGACGACGTGTGCTACTGCTACGACGGCGAGTGCTGGACGGACGAGGATTGCGTCGCGCAGGGCAGCGACTTCTGCCTCTACGACGAATCGACCGACCGCACGTTCTGTCAGACGGGCGAATGCGCCTCCGATTTCGACTGCCAGCCGCTCGGCAAGGACTGGTGCGTCATGGACGGCGACGCCACCGTCTGCCTGGAGGATTGCCCGATCGCCACCTGCGATCCCTACGTCGGCTGCATCGATTTCGGCGACCAGGGACTTTGCGCCGACGACCTGGCGTTGCCCTGCATCGAGATCGGTCCGATCCCTATCTGTTTCGGCGAGAACCAGACTCCCGTCGATGTCGGCGGGGACTGCTACTGCTGGGACGAATGCCTCCCCGAGCCGAATACGTGCTCGGGCGGGCGGATGTGCACGCCGATCGTCGATTCCGCCGGCCGCGTCCTGCACGGCGGCTGCACCTAGAAAAGCCATCCTACCTGCGCCGTTGGGTTTTGCGTCTGACCGTAGGGGAGGATGAAGCGCCGCAGGCGCGGAATCCTCCCGAAATGGGAAACGGGCGGATTTCGCTATGCTTCATCCGCCCCTACAAACCGGCGCCCCGTCTTTTCGAAGATTCCCGGGTTTCCGTTTGGATAAAAATTCAGTATAATTAACCCAAACGAAGATTCGGGAGCGTAGCCAATGCAAACGACGAATGCTTTCTTTGTCCTTCTCGCCGCCCTGATTTTTCTGCTGCCGGCCTGCTCCGGCGGCGGCGATTCCGCTGATGGCGATACCGGCGCGGCCGATGGGGACGTCGCCGATCGAGACGAAAATCCGGAAACGCCGGATACGGACGATGACATCGCCGACGGCGACGCCGCCGATGGCGACGTTACGGACGAGGGTGAGACGGATGGCGACCTCGCGGACGGGGACGAGACGGACGGAGACCTCGCGGATCAAGATCCGATGGACGACGACCCCGCCGATGAAGATCCCGCCGACGAAGACGAATCGGACGGCGATGTCCCCGACGGCGACGAAACGGACGGCGACGTTCCCGATGGCGACGAAACGGACGGCGACGTTCCCGATGGCGATGATATCGACTGCGATGTGCAATGCGAACAGGATGACGGCTGCTGCGGTCTATGCGGCGGCGAAACGAGTTCCTTCTGCATCGATGAAGAGCAGTCGGAAAGCCTTCTTTGCGTCTGCACCGGTTCGTGCCGGAGCGAAATCGTTTCCTGCGAAACTTATTGCAGCGATTTGGGTCAGGTCCTTGTCGGATGTCAGGAGGACGCCTGCGTCTGCGCGGATGTCCCGGACGGCGATGTCGCCGATGGCGATCTTACGGATGGCGACGACGACTTGGATGAGGTCGAACCGGAAGTAGAGGAAGCGGAGCCGGACCTGGTCGAAACGGACGGCGACGACGCGGAGACGGACGGCGACGCCTTCGAGGAAGATACGGCGGTGAATGTCTGTTCGCCGAACTACGAGATCTTCTGCGACCAGACGCACGAGCACGACAACGGCGAGCAGGGGGCGGCTTTGTTCGACGCTTACGCCTGCCTGCCCGGTATTGCCGAAACCGGACCCGAAGTCGTGTATCGCTTCACCTCGTTTTGCGAAGGAACCTTCACCGCCGAACTGGTCGGCGCCGAGCCGGGCGTGAATCTCGACCTCCTGCTGCTGGACTACTGCAACGACGCCCGTTGCTACGATAAGTCGGCCGGGCCGAGCGGCGCCGAAACGCTCACCTTCGCGCTTGGCGAATTCCAGACGCGTTACCTGATCGTCGAAGGCCGGTCGGGCGGAGTTGGCGGCTACTCGCTCAGCATGACCTGCGCCTGCGCGCGGTAAGGTGGAGGCGGGGCCCCGTTTGAGTTGGAGCAGGATTGTATCCTGCTCCATACGTTTTCTTTTTTAGACAAATGCGAAAAGCTTGGAGCAGGTTGAAAAACCTGCTCCAACGCAGGCGAAGGCTCAGCGGACGGCGACATCGACGGCGAGCCTCTCGCCGACGGCGGCTGCACTTAAAAGTAGTCCCTCCGTTCCATCATGTCTCAAAAGGCCGAACGCGAGGACGGGGGACAAGCCACCCATTCTGAAAAGTAGAGATATTCCGGCGTTCCATCGCAGTCGTAATCCTCTTCAGTCGCCTGCAGGCTTCCGTTGACGTCGTAGGCGTAGGATTTGCAATAATCCAAAGTTCCATCGCAGCCGTAATCCACTTCAGTCGCCAACACGTTTCCGTCCGTGTCGTAAATCCAGGTCCCGCAATTTACCTGCACTTCGTCGCAATGGTAATCATATTGGCTGGCAATCACGTTTCCGTGGGCGTCGTAGGTCCAGGAATAGCAATCGTCCGGCGTTCCGTCGCATAGGCCGTCGTAATTGTGGCTCAGCATGTTTCCATCGGCGTCATAGGTCCAGGATTCGCAATAATCATTATCTCCGTACGTTCCCCTGCCGTCACAGCCATCGTCCAGTCGTTCGGTCAACATGTTTCCGCCGGCGTCGTAAGTCCAGGAATCGCATCTGTCCGGCGTTCCGTCGCAATTGCCGTCGAACAGAAAAGTCAGTTTGTTTCCATCGCCGTCATAGGTCCAGACGTGGCAATGGGTCAGTATTCCATTGCAATCAAATTGCCAGGTCAGCTCGTTTCCTTGGGCGTCGTAAGTCCAGGACTCGCAATCGTCCGGCGTTCCGTCGCAATAGGCATCGTAATTGTAGGTCAGCTTGTTTCCGTTGGCGTTGTATGTGTAAAATCTGCATTGATCCGGCATCCCGTCGCAACTGAAATCCTCTTGGTAGGTCAGCGTGTTCCCATTGGCATCGTAGGTCCGCGACCAGCACAAATCCACCCCTCCCAATAGTCCATCGCAGCCGCCGTCCATGTGGTAGGTTAGCTCGTTCCCCTGGGTATCGTAGGTGTAGAAGCTGCATTTATCCGGTATTCCGTCGCAATTTCCGTCGTATTGGGAGGTCAGCCTGTTTCCATCGGCGTCGTAAGAGTAGAAGTCGCACTTATTCGGCGCTTCATCGCAATTATCGTCCCAGTGGCGGTAGGTCAGGTTATTCCCATTGGCGTCATAGGTCCAGGATTCGCATTCGTCCGGCGCTCCGTCGCAGTACCTGTCGTATCGGTCGGTCAGTTTTTTCCCGTTGGCTTCGTAGGTGTAGGAATAGCAGGAATCCCCGTTTCCCGGTCCATCGCAATTGTCGTCTATCCGTAGGCTCAGTTCGCGCCCGCTGGCGTCGTAAGTGTAGGATGTGCATTTATCCGGCGTTCCGTCGCAGCCGTCGTCCGTTTGGTGGGCCAGTGTGTTTCCATCGGCGTCCACAATCTTGGAAAAGCACTCGTCCAGTATTCCGTCGTCATTGTTGTCGCTTTGGTAGGTTAGCTTTTCACAATATCCCCCGTTTTCGTCGCCATCGCTCTGGCTATCCTCCTCGGCCTCATCACCGTCGATGACGTCGCCGTCCGAAACGCCGTCATCGACGGATTCGTCCGGCTCCGCATCGCCGTCTTGACCGTCGAGGTCGCCATCGCCGGTTTCGGAAGCGTCGTCATCGGACGGCGTATCCTCTCCCATGTCGCCATCCTCTCCTTCCTGGGAAAGAGAACATCCCAGAAGAAGAAAGAGAGTCAAGAGAACGACGAGCGGCCGCCCCAATTCCGATGCCTGACGTGTCATGGGTCAATCCCTTCTCCCGGCATTTTCGTTCGTAGGCAAATGATTAGTCGCATGTTTTTGACGATCGGATCAAATTATTTCGCAGGCCGGAAGAGAGCGGGGGGATAACGCAACAAGTTGCTCGACCAAGCTGCACCTAAAAAATAATGAAGCGGGGGCGTAGGGGAGGATGAAGCGCCGCAGGTGCGGAATCCTCCCGAAATGGGAAACGGGCGGATTTCGCTATGCTTCATCCGCCCCTACGGCTTGCCGCCGGCACGAACGGCCAATGAGCGAATCTACGCCGGCGCGGAAGCGGGCGAAAGCGACAAGGCCGCCGCCGCCGCGCGCACTTGGCGGGCGATCTCGCCCAGATCCGTCCGGAAGTCGAAGGAAATCTGCACGCGCCGGGCGCGCTCGGCCAGCTTGAGCGCCTTCAGGTAGATGTCGTTCGCCCCCCGCCACTCCTTGTGCATTCGCCGCGCGTAGAGGTAGACGGCGCTTTTCGTCAGATAGCCCGAGGCCATGTACTTCATCGTGCGCCAGCGGGAATAGAACCGCGCGTGCCCCTTGATCTGCGCCCATTGCAGCCGCCAGGGGGACATGTTTTTCGGGGTGAAGACGACGTGCTGGCCGTCGTAGAGGGAATAGTCGCTGATCGCGATGCGCCCCTCGCGCGACAAGTCGTCGAACAGCGGCGTCCCCGGCAGGGGCGTGAGAATCAAAAACTGCGTGGTGAGGATGCCGGAATCGACGGCGAAGCGGATGGTGCTGTCCAGCGCCGCCGGCGTGTCGCTGTCGAAGCCGAAGACGAACATGCCGTGCACGTCCACGCCGACCTCGCGGAAGCGGTTCACGGCGCGGACCATGTCGTCCACCGTCTGGCGCTTGTTCATCTCCACCAGCGCCTCGGGATTGACCGATTCGAAGCCGATGTAGACGTTGGAGCAGTTTGTAGCCTGCATCAGCGCCAGCAGTTCGTCGTCGCGGGCGGCGTCGGAACGCACCTGCGCCGACCAGGCCGAAAACAGATTGCGTTCCAGCTTGGCCTTGCTCACCAACTCCCTGGCGCGCGCCCGGTCGGCCGTAAAGTTGTCGTCGTAGAAGAAAATGTAAGGCTTCAGGTCCTTGTAGCGTTCCAGTTCGGCCAGCATGTTGTCCACGGAGCGGAAGCGCATTTTGCGCCCGAACATGCCGATCACCGAGCAGAAACGGCAGCCGAACGGGCAGCCGCGCGACGACTGGATGGGAATGATCGGCACGGAGCCGAAGCTTTTCACCTGCGTCCAGCCGACGATCAGGCCGAAGTCGGGGAAGGGCAGGGAATCGAGGTCGTCCACCGCGCCCGTCAGCGGATTGTGGCGGATCGTCCCCTCCGCGTCGCGCCAGGAGAGGTTGGGCACGGCGTCGTAGCTCTCGCCGCGGGCCACGGCGTCCAGAAGCAGCGGGAACGCCTTCTCGCCCTCGCCGCGCACCACCAGCGGGCAATGGGCCAGCGCCTCGTCGGCCAGAAACGTGACGTGCGGCCCTCCCATGACCACCGGCCGGCCGTATTCGGAGAGCGCCTCGGCGATCGCGTAGGCGCGCGGGGCGGTGGAGGTGATCGTCGAGATGCCCACCAGATCGGCGGTGAGCGGCTCGCGCCAGTCGATTTCCGCGATGTCCTCGACGTAGATTTTAACCTCCCATCCCAGGTCGCGGGCGATCGTGCCCAGAAGCACCACGCCCAGGCGGGGGAGTTTCATCGCCGAGAAAACGTGCTTGCCCGGGGCCTTGGGCTCGATCAGGACGAGCTTTCGCCGCCTGCCGGTTCCGGCGGCGAGACCGGCGTCGGGTTCGCCTCCCTGGCGCGCGAGTACCGCTTGCGCATGGACGATATTTCGCTTCGTTTCTCCTTGAGGAGTTTTCGCCATCGATCGATTCCTTTGCTTAAGGAGTCTATTCGTTGCGACACCTGTTCGATTTGGTTGCGCATGGCGTCCAGCAGATCGAGGACGCGGTCGTCGCCGCCCTCGAAACGGGACGCGGACAGATCGTTGTATATGCGGAATAGATCCGCGATCGCTTTAATTTCTTCCAAATTGTAACCAAAAATCTGCAGATCCTGGATCAGGTTGCAGATGGGCACGTAGGATTCGTCGTAAAGGCGGAATCCGCCTTCGCTGCGGCCGGACGGCTCGATGATGCCGCGCTCCTCCCAATATTTGATCGTGCGGGGGTTGAGACCGCTGCGCGAAGCCAGCTCGCCGACCGTAAGGCAGCGACGCACCTCGCGGGGGCGGTCCTTTTTCGGCTCCGGCTTGGGCAGGCCGATCTTGCGCGAGATTTTTTTGATTTCCTGGATGCCGAAACCGATCTCGTGCAGGCGGCGGATCTGCTCCAGACGCGCCAGATCGTCGTCCGCGAAGAGCGGTTCCTTGCCGTCGGCCAGGAAGCTGGGCGGCGCGATTTCCTCGCGGACCCAGGCATGCAGCAGGTCCGCGGCTATCTTGATCTTTTCGGCGGCTTCTTCGACGGTGTAGATTCTTTCCTGCGCGGACATGACGTTTCCTCGGGGGAAATGAAACTATCAGTATACGTACACTTATATTCCTCCTTTCGCCGGACGTCAAGAATAATGTTCCAGGGTGGAAATTAATCTTTTCCGCGCGCTTCCGGCGCGGCTGGGATCGGTTGGCCCGAAATGGGCCGGATTCGGATAAGCGGCGGAAGATACGCCGGTTTGAGGAATCTCTCTTCGTCATCCCGGGAATAAAAATTTGCCTCCGCTTGTCCGTCATAGCGCAGGCAGGCCTTGACTTTTCGACGGGGTATTCTAGGATATTGACGCATTCAAGCGGAATCGCAGGGGCCACATCAAACCAGGGCCGAAGCCGGGGGAGCAAGAGGAGACGAACCATGAAGCGAAGCAATGAGTGGTGGCGCATCGGGCTGTTCATGTTTGCCGTTCTGGCCATTTCCATGGCGGGATGCAGCAGCGAAGGCGACGAAGAGAGCGATGGCGACAGCGACGGGGACGTGGTTCCCGCCGACGTGAAGGACTACGCCGCGGGCGAAACGATGGATCTCTCGTTCGCCGAGGGTTCCGAGGAATACCGGGTCGTCGCCTACTGGGCGGCGGAGGAAGAATCGACGACCGGCTACACCCTTTCCACAACGGCCGCCGAGGGCGCGGACGAGCCGGCGGCGCGCCTGCGCGGCGGTTCGAAATTCGCGCAGCAGAAGCCGGCCTACCTGAGCGACGCGCGCTACCGTCGGATGCTGCGCCGGCTCGACTGGGATCGCAAGCTGCGCGCCGACGAGAAGCGGATCATCGAAGAAGGCCTCGTGACGGCGGAAGACCTCCGTTTGGCCAAACGTCCCAAGCTGTCGTCGGAGTGCGGCGAAAACGAACTGGCGCGCGGCGCCGACTGCCTGAGCGAGTTCGATCTCAAGTTCATGGACTTCGAGGGCGGCCTCACGGACCTGACGGTGGCCGTGCGCGGCAAGGGCGAGCACGTTTCCGTCGTCGTGGATACGGAGGACACGGACAGCGTATCCCAGGAGGACGTGGACGCGATCGTCGAGAACTACGACAATGTCATCTACCCCCGCGACCACTTCCTGTACGGCGCCAGCGTGTTCGAAGATCTGGATTACACCGACCGCGACCAGGACGGCCTGCACATGATCGTCCTGTCGCATCTGGTCAACGACTCCGGGGCGGTGGGCCTCTTCAACCCCGCCGATTTCCTGGGTCAGAACCAGAGCGGCGCGACGAACACCTCCGACATCCTCTGGGTCGTGGTGCCCGACGCCGAGAATTCGCTCGATTCGGTTTACGGCACGGTGGCGCACGAGTACTTCCACATGATCATGTTCGGCGTCAAGGGGCTCAAATTCAGCAAGAGCGAGACGCTCTACCTCAATGAAAGCCTGGCCCATCTCGCCGAGGACGCTTCCGGTTTCGGCATCGACAACATCGACGTCGTCGCGGCTTATCTAGGCAACACCGAATACTCTTGGGCTTTTTCCGGGGATGACGTCGAAGCGCGAGGCATAGGCTTTCTTTTCATGCGCTACCTCTTCGAGCAGCAGGGCGCGGTGGAATACGGCGAGTCCTCCGGCTCCGATCTCACCGACAAGGGCGGCGCGGAATTCCTGCAGCTGATGATCGCCACGGACAAGGTCGGCTTCGAGGCCGTGACCGGCGCCCTCGGCGAGGACTGGTCGGCGCAGTTCGGGAACTTCCTGGCCGCCGTCTCCCTGGACGATCTGGAGATCGCCAACGATCCGAAGTACCGCTACGGCGCGCTTTACGACGACCCGATCACCGGCCAGCAGATCGGCGTCTGCACGAACTGCACGCGCGCCAACGGCGCGGGCGACTCGCTGGAGCTGGCCGGTTTGGCCTATGAGGATTACTCCGATGGCTACGAGGGTCTTGTGACCGCGACCGGCGCGTCCGTCGTGGGCGTTACGGGAGACGCGGACACGGCGATCGTCGGCACGCCCGAGGACGAGACGGCGGGCCTCCGCTTCCTCGTGGTCCGGGTGAAATAAGGGGGTTGAGATGCGCATGAAATGGATCGTTTTTGCGCTGCTTCTGGCAGGGCTTGCCGCGCTTCCGGCCTGGGCTCAGGAAGCCGCGAAAACGGAGGGAAAAGCCGAGCCGGCGAAACAAAGCGGGGATGCGAAAGAGCAGCTGGTGCTGGTGGGCAAATCCTATCTGGTGGGCGCCTCCAACTTCCCGATCGTCGAGTTCTCCGCCGAGGGCGGCGCCATGTATAGCCTGGGCGGGCCGCGCTTCGAGGAGTTGAAGCGCCTGCAGAACATCAAGATCAAGATCAACGCCGTCCCCGCCGGCAAGAAGCTGCAGTACAATCATCTCGACGTCTACGATTTCGAGATTCTCGACGTGGGCGACGGCATCAAGCCGTTTTACGGCACGCTTCTGGTGTCCGACGGCGTGGTGAAGATCCAGTTGCAGGACGCCGGCGAACCGTTGAAGCTGACCGGCAACGAGAAGATCCTGGAGAAACTCGCGGAGGCCAACGGCGGCCGGGCGTGGGTAGCCGGGAATCTGGAAGGCGCGGCGTTGCGCGTGCAGCGCTTCCGGGTGCTGACCACGGGGGCGGAAAAAAAGAGTCCTTAACGAAATGATACCATGCCCAGAAGTTGTCATTCCCGCGCCAGCGGGAATCCATGGACCCCCGCTTTCGCGGGGGTGACATAATGACCTGGACCCCCGCTGAGCCTGCCCCCGCGCAGGCGGGGGCGGGGGCGACAAAGGGGAGAGTTTCATTTTGTTGGGCGCCTTGAGTAAATTGCGGGCTTGCAGCAATGCGTTGAGTAAGCAACGGTAAGATTCCTCTTTCGAAAAGGAGACAAGCGATGAAACGGACCCTGATGCTGGCGTTGATGGCGGCGGTGATGTTCACCCTCGGCGCGGCTTCCGCGCAGGAAGACCCCTTCGCGGGGATGGGCGGCGGCGGCGGCGACAGCGGCCTGGCCGTGCCCGACGGCTCCTCCTCGATCCGCGCCAAGCGCAAGGCCTCGCCCGACATGTTCGAGGCCCGCGTGGAGAAGGTTGTCATCAAGGACGAGAATTTCCCCACGGTCGAAGCCATCACCATCAAGATCACCAAGGCCCCGTCCGTGAAAAAAGGCCCGGCGGCGCAGATGAAGAAGGGCGAAGAGTACCAGATCGGCCTCTACTACGAAATGAAGGACGGCAAGTTCGATTGGGACAACAAGACCAACCGCGAGAACGTCGGCGCGTTCTTCCTTGAAAAAGGCGACAAGGTCGAGGGTCAGGTGAAGGAATTCAAGGATAACAAGTTCATCCTCGAATTCATCCAACGCAAATCGAAGTAAGCGGGCCGAACGGCCATTGAAGGGCGGGGGAACCCGCCCTTCTTTTTCTTTCGGAGGCTGAAAATGCGCATCCGATGGATGGCGGTTGTGGTAGGGGTGGGCGTCCTGGCGGCGTCGGCCTGGGCGGAGCCGCTGGTGCGTCTGGATTCGGTCGGACAGCCGCAGCCGGCGCTGGCGTCGTCCTGGACGCTGCAAGGCGAAACGCGCGCCGTGTTTGCGGTGGACGCGAAAATCACCCTGCGCGCGGCTCAGGTGCTGGCCGCCGCTCTGCCCGAAGCGAAAGTGGCCAAACAGGGGGAGGGCCAAATCGTTATCGACGGCCTGGCTCCGGCGGCGCTTTTTCCGAGGCTTGCTCGAATCGACATCTCCGTCGAAGCGGCGGCGACGCCGCCCAAGGCGGAAGAGGCTGGAAACGACGTCTTCGCCGGGCTGGACGCCAAGGCCGGCGACACCTCGCTGGCCGTGCCCGACGGGGCTTCGTCGGTGCGCGTCACCGCCGCGCTTTCCGAAGCGGAGGCGTTGGCGAGACAGTTCAAGGCAAGAGTCGTGGAAGTCGATCGCGAGCAGGGTTTTCCGTTCGCGATCGTGAAGCTGGAAATGATCGCCCCGCCGCCCCTTGTCGATGCCGGCCTGGATCTCGCCGCCGGCCGGCGGATTCGCGCCCGGCCGTTTTTTGCGCTGGGCGCGGGTCGCGAAGGGACGGCGCCGCCGCTGGACCTCACAAGCACCGAAACGCGCGTCAACATCGGCGTATGGTATTTGCAGCCGGGGGATGTGGTCGTGGGTCAGACGGCCGGCGCGCATAACGCCGAATTGCACCTCCTCTGGCTGCGCCGCGCCTCAGAATGAATATTCATTCAGTAATAATTTTAATAAAGTTATAAGGTACTTATATGTTGACACGCGGCGTCATTATCTTTAAACTTCCCCCCAGGTTTGGCGTGGGATCGAAAGATCCTCGCGTGACAAGGACAACGGTCGAACACAATGGGGTAGCGGAGTTGTACACATGCCAAGCGATCATTTAAAGCTCACGTTCACGAAGCTGTTCGAGCCCCAGAGCGTTGCCTTCATCGGCGCCACCGACACGCCCGGAAAATGGGGATTCACCATCCTGCACCACATTTTCCAAGGCGGCTATCAGGGGCGGCTCTATCTCGTCAACCCGAAGCGGCCCGCCGTCTTCGGCCATCCCTGCGTGAAGAACCTCGCCGAAATCGAGGAGACGCCGGATCTGGCGGTGATCGTCATTCCGTCGGAGAAGGTGCTGGCGACGCTGGATGAGGTCATCGCCAAAGGCACGCGCGCGGCGGTGGTTATCACCTCCGGTTTTGCCGAGGCCAACGAGGAGGGGCTGAAGCTCCAGAATCAGCTTGTCGCCAGGGCTCACGAAGGCGGACTGCGCTTCGTCGGCCCCAACAGCATGGGCATCGTCACCTCCTTCCCGCACCGGCTGATCTCGACGATGGGCTCGATGAAGCCGCGCCCCGGCCGCGTGGCCGTCGTCGCGCAGAGCGGCAACCTGGGCGTGACCTTCATGTCCCGCCTGGAGCGGCGGGCGATCGGCGTCAGCCGCGGCATCAGCACCGGCAATCAGGCCAGCCTCGCCGTGGCCGACTATCTCGACATGCTCGCCGACGATCCGAAGACCGACATCATCGCCGCCTACGTGGAAGGCGTTCCCGACGGGCGGCATTTTCTGGAGATGACCGAGAAGGCGGCGCGCGTCAAGCCGGTGGTCTTCCTCAAGGGCGGCAAGGGAACGAAAGGCGCGAAGGCGGCCAAGTCGCACACGGCGGCCGTTTCCGGCTCGCACCAGGTGTTTCTGGCGTCCGTCCGCGAGGCGGGCGGAATCGTCGCCAACTCGATGGACGAGCTGATCAACATGATCGGCGCGTTTCACTCCAACCCCGTGCCGAAAAGCAACCGCGCCGGCATTCTCACCCTGGGCGGCGGCTGGGGCGTGGTGGGGGCGGATTCCTGCGAGCGTTTCGGCATCGACCTGCCGGATCTCCCGCCCGACGTCTACAAAACGCTCGACGACATCCTGCCGAGCTACTGGAGCCGCGGCAACCCGATCGACACCGTCGCCACCACCGACATCAGCACGATCCCGACGACGCTGGAGGAACTGTTCCGCTCGGACGCCTTCGACAACGTCCTTTACCTCGGCATCGCCTATCTGGCCTTCCAGGGCCGGCGCTACATGGACAAAGGTCCCGCCCACGGCCCGCTGTTCGACAAGATCGGCCAGTTTCTCGTGAACACCGAATACCAGATGCTCGATCGGATCGTGGAATTGCGCAACGCCTACGGCAAGCCGTTCTTCCCCGTCGCCGATCTGGTCTCGCGCGACGAAGTGTTCCCCGAGAACATCGTCCACGCCCTGGAGGAACGGGGAATCTTCGTCTACAACGCCCCCTGGCAGGCGGCGCACGGCCTCGCCGCGCTTCTGGAAAGGGCGAACTGGCTGAAGCGGGCGCAGACGGCGCGCACGGTGGACGTCGCGCCCGATCGCGACGCGCTGGTCGAGGCGCAGCGCCTCGTTCGCAACGCCGTGGGCGGCAAGCGCCGCCAGCTCGCGGAGCACGAGAGCAAGCGCCTGCTGGCCGCCCTGCGGCTGCCGACGACGCGGGAGAGCGAGGCGGCGAGCGTCGAGGAGGCCGTCGAGGCCGCACGGCTCATCGGCTATCCGGTCGCGCTGAAGGTCTCCTCCGCCGACATCCTCCACAAAAGCGAGGTCGGCGGCGTCGCGCTCAATCTGGCGACGGACGCCGAGGTGCGGCGGCACGCCGACCGGCTCTTGAAGCAGGGAAAAGTCCTTGTGCAGCGGATGGCCCCGGCGTCGGCGGTGGAACTGCTCGTCGGCCTCACCCACGACCGCACCTTCGGGCCGGCGCTGGTGTTCGGCAAGGGCGGCGTCGAAACGGAAGTATGGGCCGACACGGCCACCCTGCCCGCGCCGGTCACGCCCGATCAGGCCGAACGGATGATCGACGCCACCAGGATGAGCAAGCTGATCGCGCCGTTCCGCGGCCGGCCGGCCCTGGACCGCGCGGCGCTCGTCGATCTGCTGGTGAAAGTGAGCCGGCTGCCGGAACTGTTCCCCGAGGTCCGCGAACTCGACATCAACCCGCTGTTCCTCTATGAGAAGGGGGCGATGATCGTCGATGCCAAGATCGTCTTGAAGAACGGCGACGAAAACGGCAGGTAAGCGGAGTTTTGTGAATATCAGGCGGTCCCCGCTTCGGCGGGGATCGCGCGTTTTATGGGATGCGGCGGCGGCTTTACGGAACGGCGGGGTGTGGTATGCTGAGCCGTGTTAGAGTTGAGGTGCTTCTTTAGAAGCCGTTCGTCCCGAGTGCCGCCCGAAGGGCGGCGTATCGAGGGATGAACGATTCGTGGTTCGATACGATTCGCCTATGGCGAATCACTCACCACGAACGGATTTTCTGAGATGAAGCAGGTTGAAAAACCTGCTACGACACCAGACAACACGATGACAGCGCCGACAGACGACCGCTACTCCCGCCAGATCCTTTTGCCCCAGATCGGGGCCGAGGGACAGGCGCGTCTGGCCGCTGCGCGGGCGCTGATCGTCGGCGCTGGCGCGCTGGGCTCGCACGCGGCGGAAACCCTGGCCCGCGCCGGTGTGGGCCGTCTCGTCGTCGTCGATCGCGACATCGTCGAGCCCTCCAACCTGCCGCGCCAGGCGCTGTTCACCGAGGCCGACGCCGCCGAAGCCTTGCCGAAGGCGGTCGCCGTGCAGCGGCGTCTCGCCGCGATCGCTTCGGCCTGCCGCGTGGAGGCCGTCGTCGAGCACCTCGACGCCGGGCGCGTGGAAGCCCTCGTCGCCGAGGCGGACGGCGTTATCGACGGCGCGGACAATTTCGAAACGCGCTACCTGCTCAACGACGCCTGCGTGAAGCTGGGCCGGCCCTGGGTCTATGCCGGCGTGATCGGGACGACGGCCCTGACGATGGCCGTCGTTCCCGGCCGGACGCCCTGCCTGCGGTGCCTTTTCGACGAAGCCCCGCCGCGCGAAGAGACGCCGACCTGCGACACGGCGGGCGTGCTCTCCACGGCCGTCCGGGCGATCTCCGCCTTTCAGGTCACGGAAGCCCTCAAGATTCTCGTCGGGCGGATCGACGAGGCGGGGCGGGCGCTGCTGCGCCTCGACGTCTGGACGGGCGAATGCAGCCGCACCGACCTGAACGACGCGCGCCGGGACGACTGCCCCTGCTGCGTCCAGCGCCGGTTTCCTTTTCTGGAGCCGCGCCGGCAGACGACGGCGGCGGCGCTTTGCGGGCGGCAGGCGGTCCAGGTGATGCCCGGCTCGCCGGCGGCCCTCGATCTCGATTCGCTGGCCGGACGCTATCCCGCCGCGCAGATCGTCGCCCGCAACGCCTATCTGCTGCGCCTGCGCGCCGACGAAGCCGAGCTTACCGTCTTTGCCGACGGCCGGGCGATCGTGAGCGGCATCGACGACCCGAAGCGCGCCCTGGCGCTCTATGCGCGGTATGTCGGGCACTAGAAGTCGTCTCAAAACGCGCTGCGACT
Organism: Myxococcales bacterium; assembly: GCA_003598065.1. Taxonomy (GTDB): domain Bacteria; phylum Myxococcota_A; class SURF-8; order SURF-8; family SURF-8; genus SURF-8. The sequence goes on from QZKR01000101.1 coordinate 21,547, forward strand.
GCTTGTTAGGGAGGGTAAACGGCTCAAGGTGTGCCATGCTTGGAGCTTGGGGCGTGCCATGCTTGGAGCCTTGCGACAAGCATGTTTAACAGAGCATGCCTGTCGCGGACTCCAGGCATGCCACACCTTCAAACAGGGACAAGTGACTGGCTTTGGGTGTGCCATGCTTGGAGCTTGCGACAAGCATGTTTAACAGAGCATGCCTGTCGCGGACTCCAGACATGGCACACCTTCAAACAGGCCAGCCACCCATGCAAAAGAGATCTGTTGGGGAGTGCCATGCTTGGAGCCTTGCGACAAGCATGCGAGTGATTTGTTTTTCATGTTCCTTCCTGTAGAATCTCCCGCATGGAACCCAATCCACGGAAGAAACTGAAACACTTCAACGAAGTCGGGCACGCCCATGCCCTGACATTTTCTTGTTATAAAAGGCTTCCGTTGCTGGAGCGAGACCGCTTGTGCCTCTGGTTTTTGGAAGCCCTCGAAGATGTTTGCCGCAATCTGGAGTATGAAACTCACGCCTTCGTCGTCATGCCGGAACACGTCCATCTGGTGGTCGTTCCCCTGAAAGCCGAGTACGACATCGCCCGTTTCTTGCACGGCTTGAAACGCCCCGTGGCGGGACGGGCGGAGAAGTGGCTTGCGCTGCACGATCCGGTCTGGCACGAGCGGCTGAAGCCGCCCGCCGACAGCAAGGGAAGTTTCCATTTCTGGCAGAGGGGAGGAGGCTTTGACCGGAACATCTTTTCAGAGCAGATCTATGCCGCGACGATCCATTACATTCACAACAACCCGGTCAGACGAGGATTGGTCCGGAGCCCGGAGGAATGGAAATGGTCGAGCATTCATTGGTACGAACGCGGCGGCACGGGTTCGATTTTCGATCTTCCATAAGGGCGGAGTAGCCTGTATGAAGGTGTGCCATGCCTGGAGCCCCGCATGTGAAGTAAGATGCATGCTTGTCGCAAGCTCCAAGCATGGCACACCCCAAGCCGGCCACCTAATCTTAGAGGGTGTGGATATTCGATGAGTAATGACACCTACAGGGACATCCCGCCTGATCGCGCTCTGGATAAAGCCGAAACGAATTTTACAGAAATATCGCGTCGATACTATGAATGTTTCCCTCTTAGGGCTGCGATTCAGGCCCTTCCAGGAGTTGGCAGCACAATAGACACACTTCTCGGTGGATTGGGCGCGAAATGGCAATACGAGCGGTTGGAAGATTGCTTAAAACAGCTCGACGCGCGGGTACAAACTCTTGAATCGAGGGGAATTACGGTCAAGCTAGAGGAGACGGAAGAAGCCTATGATTTCGTTGTTTCTGCCTTCGATCACGTCTGTAGAGTGCGATCTCGAAACAAAAGGCGCTACTTTGCCAACCTTCTCACCAGGCAGTTTGTAAAGCATCTGGAATGGGACGAAGCCGAAAGCGCGATGCGATTGTTGAAAGATCTGACAGAGATCCATATTTTCATTTTACAATGGGCGGTTACATTAAAACCATTCGATGAAGGTCCTTTTCGTGGTTTGAGGATCATTTCTCTACCAGCCAAGTTTAATTACCCGAATAAATGGGAAAGAAACGAGCTTATCCAATTTTTCCCTCGATTTACCGTCGCTTACCTCCGGTTACTAAGCTCAGAACTGGTCGGAAAAGGACTTCTGCACGACGAAGGCATTGGAAGATTTGATATCTCTGCGATGGAAGAGTTGAGACCAACTTCACTTGCAGACTGGTTCGTGAAATGGCTTTATGAATATTCAGATGACCATAACAACATAGAAACCCATCCGCCTGTAATCCGCGATTTCAACACACCGCCGGATTCCCCCAAAACTGGCGAGCGTTACGGCATTCTCGACAAGCCTACCGGCGAATGGGCAGAGCATCTCAACGGCATCGCCGAGTGGGACGGCAAACGGTGGATATTCACCGATGCCGAAGAAGGCATGGTGGTGTTCAACGAGAAAGAAGATAAAGCGTTTCGGTTCAAGGATGGAGAATGGGTGGAGATATAATGAAATAATTCAACAATTGCATAGAAGGGGGGCCTGTTTGAAGGTTTAGCATGCCTGGATCCCTGCGACAGGCATGTGAAGTAAAGACATGCTTGTCGCAAGCTCTTATAGATGGCACGTCCCAAGCAGGCCATCCGAGGAAAACACCCATTGACACCGTCAACCTATTCTGCAATTCTGTCCAGGGAGAAGCCTAGTCATACAAATGTTTCATTGTGAATAATTAAGAAGGGGCTAAAGAATGCGATTCCGTTCACAGTTTAGAAGACAGCCTTCAATGAAAGCTTGCATGAGACAGGATAAACAGCTTGCGCGGAAAGAAGCTCAAGAGAGGGCAACGCCAAATGATACACAAAGCTATAGCTTTTCATTTAGTGTGGTAGATTTAGAAGAACTGGAAAAACAGAGACCGCTTTTATCGAAAATACCAGTCCCAGCTGACACCGGCCATTCAATCTGGATAGATATATTTTTCCAAGAGCGCGATGCCGAGATTATACACCAATTCATCACAAGGCAAGATGATATGCACAGAAATTATGCATATGATATAATAATTACATCGATAAATCATCAAAGAGATCTATATGACAAGTTATTAAGCAAAAAGAGATTTCTGTTGTTGGCGAAAGTAACAAAAGTAGCTTAATGATTAGTTTTTCATACTTGGGGTGAGATATAGAGAGCCGAATCAATTTCGGTCAACCTACCAGCAGCAACAATATCTCTGAGGCTGCGAGTGGCCTGTTTGAAGGCGTGGCATGCCTGGAGCCCCGCGACAGGCATGTGAAGTAAAGACATGCTTGTCGCAAGCTCCAAGCATGGCACACCCCAAGCCGGCCACCTGGCGGCTTAAAGAATAATTGCCGCAGGGTTCCGCCCGAAAGTCAGAATTTCTTTGCCTGCAATCCCTTCAAGAATTTCGTTGTGAATAATGTCGAGCAACTCTCTCTTAAACCCGATGCCATAATATACTCCTGAGCCTTGCCCAGGGATTTCGCGGCCCGTCATAAGAGGATGTAAATACCGTTGAACGACTATCGGTTTCCATGAATCGTCTTTAAGTCCGGCGTGGACAAAGTAATTAGCCCATTTGTAAATTCTTTCGACATTGTGAAGAGGGACAGTAAAATCGATCTTTTCCTGGTGCCTTTTTAAAATTTCAAATATTTTTGCTATTGGAACCGTTTGGGTAATAGCATGATTATTCGAATCGATTAAACCGTATATGGTGAAGGCATTTCTAATTCTAAGTTCCAACATTTGTCGGATGATTGAAATAGATACGTTCGCTTCCCTGTCAATGAAAGAATGTATTGAAACTTGGCCGTAGAGAACTTGGCTTAAATACTGATAAAGAGTAAAATCAGGCTGAAATGAACTTCGCCAGACAGTTCGTTCAATATCCGTTTTTAGCACGTAGGTTTCATATCCTTCCATCAGATGAACCGCATCGAAGAGCAAATTAAACAGCAAGCCGTAATAATTATATGCCAAAAGATCTCTTGATAAATCATCAGAAAACGGTCTTGAAAATTCTTCGATTAGATCTTGCAAAAATTCGTCAGAGAGGATTGAACAAAAAGCTAAAAGACTGTATTTGTAGTAATGCTTTGCTGTAAGTTTTCTGTTCCTCTCTTGCAGAGAATCCCATATTACGCCCTCAATAATCTTATCCAGATCAAGTTCGGGTAAATTTTCTTCTTCCAGTACGGCTAAACATTTGTCTAGAAACTCGACTCGTTGTCCGTTGAGCAGCAATTCACATTTAGCCTTTAGGCTATTCCGATTCTCATCAAAATCGAGAAATCCTTCAGGTATTTCCATTCGGTTAGCCTTTTCATAAGCTAATTGCTATTTCGCTAGGACAATAGTACATTTTTAAACCTCGGAGCAACCGTTTTTTAGTTTGGGCCGGCTAGCCTGTTTGAGGGTGTGGCATACCTGGAGTCCGCGACAGGCATGTGAAGTAAAGACATGCTTGTCGCAAGCTCCAAGCATGGCACACCCCAAGCAGCCACCTGTCGGAGGAATTTGACGACTTGAAGTCGCAATTTACGACATCAAATTCGGGCCGGCTGGCCTGTTTGAAAGTGTGTCATGCCTGGAGCCCCGCGACAGGCATGTGAAGTAAAGCCATGCTTGTCGCCAACTCCAAGCATGGCGCACCCCAAGCCGGCTGCCTGTCATTGATTTTTAGCGGCCCGCCCGCGCAACAGTCCTTGCCTGCTTGAAGCCGATGCGTTAGCCTGGGGCGGTTTCCAGGAGGGCATCGATGATCTATCTCGACAACGCCGCCACCACCTACCCCAAGCCGGATCGGGTGATCGAGGCGATGACGCGCATGATGCGCGAACTGGGGGCCAACCCCGGCCGCGCCGCGCACCGCATGGCCGTTTCCGCCGAGCGCGAAATCACGGCTGCACGCCATTTGGTGGCCCGCTTCTTCAACCTGCGCGACCCCTTGCGCGTCGTCTTCACCCACAACTGCACCGACGCCTTGAACTTCGCCCTCAAGGGCGTCCTGGAGCCCGGCGACCACGTCGTCACCACGGACGCGGCGCACAACTCCGTTTCCCGGCCGCTGGAGGCGATGGCCGATCGCGGCCTCATCACCCTGACCCGCCTGCCGCTGGACGCCCAAAGCCTTGTCGATCCCGACGCCGTGTTCAAGGCACTGCGGCCGAAGACGAAACTCGTGGAAATCACCCACGGCTCGAACGTTACGGGGGCCGTCCAGCCGCTCGCCGAAATAGGGCTCGGCCTGCGCCAGCGTTGCGACGCGCTTTTGCTGGTGGACGCCGCGCAGACGGCGGGCGTCCTGCCGCTCGACATGGAAGCGATGGGCATCGATCTCCTGGCCCTGCCCGGCCACAAGGGCTTGTTCGGCCCGCCGGGAACGGGGCTGCTGCTTATCGGCGAGCGCGCCCGGGTCAAGCCCTGGCGCGAGGGCGGCACGGGCGGCGACAGCGCCGCGCGCCTGCAGCCGACGCAGCTTCCCTTCTACTGGGAATCGGGCACGCCGAACACCGCCGGCATCGCCGGGTTGGCCGAGGGCTTGCGCTTCGTCGAGGAAACCGGTCTGGAAGCGATCCAGGCGCGCGAGAAAAAGCTGATGCGCCTGCTCCTGGACGGCCTGCGCGACGACGACCGCTTCCGGCTTTTCGGGCCGGGGGACGTCGAGCGGCAGGTGGGCGTGTTTTCCTTCCTCATCCGCGGCCAGGACCCGCACCAGACGGGGGCCGTCCTCGATTCGGCCTACGACATCGCGATCCGCACCGGCCTGCACTGCGCGCCGTACATCCACAAGAGCATCGGGAGCTTCGCCGGCGGCGGCACGGCCCGAATTTCGCTCTCCTATCTGAACACGGAAGCCGAAGTCGCGCGCACGCTGGAGGCGCTGCGGGAAATCGCCGCGCAAGGCTGACGGCGGGCGAAATTCCCGAACGGCTTGATTTTGGCGGCAAGATGGTCTAGGAATAAGACCCTGGACGTGTCCGCAACAAACAACCCCTAACCGACGCCCCTGGAGGCCGCCATGTCCGCAACGGATTATTGCTACGACGATCGCGACCTGTTTTTCCTCCTCTTCGAGCAGATGAAAATCCAGGACCTCTGCAAAAGCGAGCTTTACAAAGACTTCGGCGAGGACGATTTCAAGATGATCCTCACCGAGGCGGTGAAGTTCGCCAAGGAGCAGGTCGGACCGACCGCCAAGGAAGGCGACGAACAGGGCTGCACGCTCACCGACGGCCAGGTGCACGTTCCGCCGGCGTTCGTGGCGCTGCACAAGGCCTACAGCGAGGCCGGCTGGCTGGCCGCTTCCGGCAAGCCCGAGCACGGCGGCCAGGGCGTCCCGCACGTCATGGGCTGCGCCTTGGGCGACATCTTCACGGCCGCCAACACCGCCTTCTACCTCAACGGGCTGTTGGGCGTGGGCGTGGCGCACGTCCTGGAGAAGGTCGGCCCCGACTGGATGAAGGAAATCCTCGCCCCGAAGCTCTTCAGCGGCGAATGGGGCGGAACGATGGTGCTCACCGAGCCGTCGGCCGGCTCCGACGTCGGCGCGGCCAAGACGCGCGCCGAAAAGGTCCCGAACGAGGAAGGCGTCTACCTCGTCAGCGGCAGCAAAATCTTCATCACCGCCGGCGACACGGACCTGACGCCCAACATCATCCATCTCGTGCTCGCCCGCACCCCCAATTCGCCGCCGGGAACCAAGGGCCTGTCGATCTTCATCGTGCCGAAGATCCGCATCGACCAACAGGGCAAGATGCAGGGCCCCAACGACGTCACCTGCGTCCGCATCGAGGAGAAGATGGGCATTCACGGCAGTCCCACCTGCCAGATGTCGTTCGGCGAGAAGGGCCAGTGCAAGGGCTGGATCCTGGGCCAGGAGGGCGACGGCATCAAGATCATGTTCAACATGATGAACGAGGCGCGCATCGAAGTCGGCCTGCAGGGCTGCTCGACCGCCAACGCCGCCTATCAGAACGCGAAGAGCTACGCCAAGGAACGCCTGCAAGGATCGTCGATCAAGAACTTCAAGGACCCCACCGCGCCGCGCGTGCCGATCATCGACCATCCCGACGTGCGCCGGCAGCTGATGACGATGAAGGCGTTCGGCGAGGGCATGCGCGGCCTCCTGCACTACACGGCCTGGTGTCACGACATGGCCCGCGTCGCGGCGACGCCGGAGGATCGCGAGAAGCACATGGGCTTCGTCGAACTCCTGACGCCGATCTGCAAGGCCTACTGCACCGACCGCGGCGTCGAGATGGCGTCCATGGCCATTCAGGTGTACGGCGGCTACGGCTACACGCAGGATTATCCCGTCGAGCGCTACATGCGCGACGCCAAGATCGGCTGCATCTACGAGGGCACCAACAGCATTCAGTCGCTCGACCTGCTCGCCCGCAAGCTGCCGATGAAGCGGGGCATGGTGTTCATGAGCTACGTGGCCGAACTGGACCGCGTGGCGAACCTGGCGCGCGAGCACGCCTCGCTCGCCGAACTGGTGGAGGAGTTCGCCGCCGCCAAGGACCGGCTGGTGTCGGTGGCGATGACGCTCAGCGGCTGGGGCATGCAGGAGCGTCTCGATCTCGCCACCAGCAAGGCCGTGCCCTTGCTCGAACTCATGGGCGACGTGGTCGTCGCCTCCGAGCTGTTCAAGGCGGCGATAGCGGCCGACAAGACGCTCAACGCCCGGCTCGCCGCCGCCAAGGTCGATCCGAACGACAAGGCGGCCGTGCTGGCGCATGTGGCCAAGAGCGACGAATCGGCTTTCTATTACGGCAAGATTCTGAACGCGCGGTTCTTCGTCAATTACATCCTGCCGCGCACGGAAGGCTGGGCGAAGGCGATCTTGAAGGAAGACCTTTCGCACATGGAAGCGGTGTTCTAGCGAGAAAAAACGTCGGGCTTGGAAGGGGCGCTTCGCGGGAAGCGCCCCTTTTCATAGGCGCGCGAAGCGATGGATCCAACCGAAAATCGACATCCCGCCTCCCAGGACGCCGAAGGCGACGCGCCGCTCGACCGCCTGCGGCAGGTTCTGCCGTCGCGCGAGGCCTTGCGGACGACGGCCCTCCGGGCGGCGGCCGTTTTCTTTCTTTCCTTCGTCGTCGCCTGGATCTTCCGCGATCCGTTGACCGCCCTGATCCGCTGGCCGCTGGCCGCCGGCTCTCCCGACGCGGCGGTCCAGACCATCTTCCTTCGCGTCTTCGACGCCTTTTTCATCCACATGAAGCTCTGCGCCTACGTCGCCTTTCTGCCGACCTTGCCGTATCTGGTTTTCCGCCTCTGGCGGCTGGCCCGGGCCGGGTTCGCGGCGCGCGGCGCGCAGTTGGGATGGGGTCCGCCCTTCGCGCTGCTCGGCTGTTTTCTGGCCGGTCTCGCCTTCGCCCTCGTCGTCGCCCTGCCGATGGCGTTTCGTTTTCTCGTCGGTTACAGCATGGAAGGGGAGGGGATCTTCCTCGGCCGCGGCGATCCGTCCGCGTCCGATCTCCTGCAGGTGTCGATGAGCGAGCACGTCTCGCTGACGATGGACATGCTGGTGGCCTTCGGCGTCGGTTTTCAGCTTCCGCTCGCGATGGCTCTGCTCGCCCGCATGGGCCTCGTTTCCTCGCGCGCCTTCGCGGCGCGGCGCGGCGAGGCGCTGGTCGGTCTGGCCGTTTTCGCCGCCGTGCTCACGCCGCCCGATCCGTGGACGCTGTTCATTCTGCTCGTTCCGCTCATGGCGCTTTACGAAGCCGGCATCCGGCTCGGCCGGCTCGCCGAGCGCCGCGCCCCCTCCTCCCCTCCCTCCGGCGAGTAAAAACGTTCATCGGCTCTGGCCGAGCCGCTTCGTCTGTGCTAGAAAAGACAAACAAGGGGCGTCAGCATGGTCATCGCGTTCATTCATCAAAAGGGCGGCACGGGCAAGAGCACGCTGTCCGTCGCCGCCGCGCTCTGGCTGGCCCGGCGCGGCAAGCGCGTCCTCATCCTCGACGCCGACAGCCAGGGCACCAGCAGCACCTGGGGCCGTCGCTACGGCGAGCGCTACGGCGTGTCCGCCCGTCATCAGAACGAGCGATTGCTGGTGAGCATGGTGCGCGAGTTCAAGAAGCAGTTCGATCACATCGTCATCGACCTGCCGCCGACCGTCACCCCGCAGACGGAAAAGGCGATCGAGGCGGCCGATTACCTGGTCATTCCGATGCGCGCCTCGCAGGCCGACGTCTGGGCCCTGGATCGGCTGGTGGCGCTGATTCTCGTCTCCGATCGCAAGCCCGCGCCGCCCTTCAAGGTCGTTTTCACCCAGTGCGCTCCCCATGAAATCGCGCCGTTTATCGGCACGCTGAAAACGCGCAAGGTGCGCTTCTGCCCGACGACGATCCCCCACGCGCCAGAATGGCGGGCGCTGTTCGACGGCTGGGATCTCACGCCGGCGATGGAGGCCGCCGTCGCCGACCTCTTCGCCGATCTGGAGGTGTAGCCGCTTCCGGCTCGGTCGTTTCGACCGGCGAGCCGGAGGGCGCTACTCCGTCTGCAGGCGGCGGAAGTCGGCCACTTGCAGGAAGAGGTCGGCGAGGTGGCCCAAGAGCGCCAGGCGGTTGTCGCGCACCGCTTTGTCCTCGGCCATCACCATCACGTCGTCGAAGAGCTTGTCCACCGGCGCTTTCAGCTCGGCCATCGCTTCGAGAGCGGCCCCATAATGGCCTTGTTTGAGTTCGACGCCGGCCTTGTCGCGCACCTGCTGATAGCGCGCCCACAGTTGATGCTCGCTGTCGTCGGCGAACAGGTTCGGCGTCACCACCGCCTGCGGCCGCTGTTTGAGGATGTTCATCACGCGCTTGAAGGCGATCGCCAGGGATTGGAATTCGGGGCGCTTCATGAAGGAGACGAGCGCGGCCAGCTTCGCCTCGGCTTCGGGCAGGAAATTGAAGCCGGCGCCGACCACGGCGTCAACGACGTCGGCGGGGTAATCGCTCACGCGCCAGTTGCGATAGCGGCCCTCGATAAACGCCGCTATGTCGGCGGCCGTCGCTTCGGCCGGCCGCCGCAGCTTCGATCCGAGCGCGCTGACGGCGAACTGGATCCACGCTTGCAGCGGCACGCGATAGCCGCGCTGGACCAGGATGCGCAGCACGCCTAAAGACTGGCGGCGCAACGCATAGGGATCGGCCGCGCCGCTGGGAATGAGGCCCACGCCGAAGCAGCCGGCGACCGTGTCCATCTTGTCGGCCAGGGCGACCAGGGCCGCGACGTCGCTTTCCGGCAGGGCGTCCTCGGCGAAGCGCGGCCAGTAGTGCTGCTCGATCGCCTCGCAGACGGCCTTCTTCTCGCCGTCCAGTTCGGCGTAGATGCTTCCTATCGCGCCCTGCAGGTCGGGAAACTCGTAGACGACGCTCGTAAGCAGGTCGGCCTTGGCGAGGGCCGCCGCGCGCAACGCGTCCTCCAGCGCCTCGGCGTTGACGTGGGAAACCAGGAATCGCACGTGCTCCTGGATGCGCTGCACCTTTTCGGCGATCGTGCCCAGCCGTTCCTCGAAGGTGACGCCGGCGAGGCCCGGGGCGAAATCGGCGAGCCGCTTTTTCCGGTCTTCCTCGTAGAAGAAACGCGCGTCGCTCAGCCGCGCCCGCAGCACCCGCTCGTTGCCGGCGATCGTCACCTTGGGATCGGCGACCTGCGTATTGGAGAAAAGAACGAAGTGCGACAGCAGCCGGCCCTTGTCGTCCAGGACGGGGAAGTAGCGCTGGTGCTTGGTCATCGAGCTGATGAGCACCTCCTTCGGCACGGCGAGAAACGCCGCGTCGAAGGAGCCGATCTCGCCGAAGGGATACTCCACGAGATTCGCCACCTCGGCGGTCAGGGCGTCGCTGGCGCGCAGCTTTCCATGAAGCGAATCGGCAAGACGCGTCGCTTCCTGGCGCACGAGCTTGCGCCGCTCCTCGGGATCGGCGATGACGTAAGCCTGGCTCAGATGGGCGAAGAACGCTTCGATGCCGCGCACGGCGAACGGCTCGGGCCGCATGAAGCGGTGGCCTCGGCTCGTGTCGCCGCTTTGGACGCCGGCGAAGTCGAAGGGCACGGTCTCGCCGTCGAAAACGGCGAGAATCCAGAGGATCGGCCGCACGAAGGTCTCGTCGTGCGAGGCCCATTTCATCGATTTCGGAAAGGGGAGGCGCGGAATCTGCTTTTTGAGCAGCTCGGGCAGCAGGCCCTTCGTTCTCTGTCCCTGGGTATGGACGGTCGCCTGGACGCATGCGCCCTTCGGCGTTTCCACCTTTTCCAGGTCTTCCACGGCCACGCCGCGCGATTTGGCGAAGCCGAGCGCGGTTTTCGTCGGCGCGCCGTCGGGACCGAAGCACAATTCGACTTTCGGCCCCAGCACTTTTTCGACGCGGTCCGGCTGCTCGGCGGCGAGCGACGGAATGACGACGCCGATCCGGCGCGGCGTGCCGAAGGTCTGGATTCGCCCGTGCTCGACGCCCAGCGCGTCGAGGTCTTTCGCCAGCGACGCGGCCATGGCTTCCAGGGCGGGAGCGATGTAGCCCGCCGGGATCTCCTCGCAACCGATCTCGAAAATCAACTCCGCCATAATCAGCCCCGTTTCGCCGCGGCGGCCTTCGCCGCCTCGTCCTTGCTTTGCCGCTTCTCCAGCCCCTCCGCCACGCGCGTCCAGTCGGCGACGAGCGCCGCCCGCTGGGCCTCGGGCGCGGCGTCGAGCATCGGGTAGCCCATGCGATGACGCAGCAGCACGTAGCCCTCGGCGCTCAGGCGCGCCAGCTTGCGGACGCGGGCGATGTACTGCTGCCGCTCGGTGACGGAAATGGCGTTGCGCGCGTCCAGCAGGTTGAAGGCGTGGGAGCATTTCAGGCAGAAATCGTAGGCCGGCAGAATCAGGCCGGCCCTGGCCAGCCGCATCGCCTCGCGTTCGTACTCGGCGAAGTGATCGAACTGCGTCGCCACGTCGGCTTCGTCGAAATTGAAGCGGCTCCACTGCACTTCGTCCTGGTGGTGCACCTGGCCGTAGGTCACGCCGTGGTCCCATTCCAGGTCGTAAACGCTGTTCTTGTTCTGCAGGTACATGGCGATGCGTTCGAGGCCGTAGGTGAGTTCCACCGTCACCGGCTTCAGATCGATGCCGCCCACCTGCTGAAAGTAGGT
>QZKR01000138.1 GCA_003598065.1 Myxococcales bacterium
GTTCGACGGTCCCGCCGCGCCGGCAATGGGCGATCGCCATGCGGCCGAGCCGCGACGACGAGCCGCCGGCCCAGAGAATTTCGAAACGGGCGTCGGAGGAGGACAACAGCGACGAGGCCGTGTAGACGACGTCGCCCGTGTGGACGCGGACGCGCGGTTTTTCCTCGCCGGTCAGATGGTCGCGGTCCTCGCCGTCCCAGCCCGCCGAGCAGATGCCGATCGGCCGGCCGCCGGCAGAGTAGGCTTCGGCGCGCAGGCGGTTTAGGGCCACCGTTTTTCCCGCGCTCTTGCCCGAGCCGATCATGAACAACGGCCGGGTCGAGCCGGTCATCAAGGCGGCAAGGGTCGTCACTCGTGTTTCCGCTTCTTCCGTTCCGGCACGGGTCCGATGGTCATCGGGCCGTCGGGCTGCATCATCGCCACGGGGCCTTCCTTCGGCGCGTAGCGCGGATCGCGGCAGGCGTCGTGCAGGCCGCAGCCGGAGCCGACGTCCGGGTTCTCGCGATAGCGGGTGATCGTCCCCTCGAAGTTGCGCAGGACGATCTGTCCCGGCGCCTGCGAGACGACGTAGTTCGGCATGACGGGGATCTTGCCGCCGCCGCCGGGCGCATCGACGACGAAGGTCGGCACGGCCATGCCGGTGGTGTGGCCGCGCAGCGCCTCGATGATCTCGATGCCTCGCGAAACGGGCGTGCGGAAATGGCTGATGCCGCGCGACAGGTCGCACTGGTAGATGTAGTAGGGCCGCACGCGCGCCTTCATAAGCTCGTGGACGAGGCTCTTCATGACGTGGGGGCAGTCGTTCACCCAGCGCAAAAGCACCGACTGGTTGCCGAGGGGCATGCCGTGGTCGGCCAAGAGCGAGCAGGCGCGGCGCGCCTCGGCGGTCATCTCGCGCGGATGGTTGAAGTGCGTGTTGACGTACACCGGATGGTAGTTGCGCATCATCCGGCACAGATCCTCCGTGATCCGCATCGGCAGAACCACCGGCGTGCGCGTGTGTACGCGGATGATCTCGACGTGGGGGATGGCGCGCAGCGTGGAAAGGATCTCTTCCAGTTCGCGGTCGCTCATCACCAGCGGATCGCCGCCGGAGACGATCACGTCGCGGATTTCGGAATGGGCGCGGATGTAGTCGTAGGCGGCGGCGAACTGGTCGCGCGTGATGTGCGCGTCCTTCTCGCCCACCAGCCGCCGGCGCGTGCAGTGGCGGCAGTACATCGAACAGATCTGCGTCACCAGGAAAAGCGCCCGGTCGGGGTAGCGGTGCGTCAGGCCGGGGACGGGCGCGTCCTCGTCCTCGGCGAGCGGGTCCTCCAGGTCGTCCGGCGAATGCACGGCTTCGGCGCCGACCGGAATCGCCTGCATCCGGATCGGGCAGCGCGGATTGCCAAGCTCGATCTGGCTCGCATAGTACGGCGTGATCGCCATGCGGAAATGTTCGAGGCTCTTGCGGACGCCGGCTTCCTCGTCGGTCGTGAGCGCGATCGCTTGTTTCAGATCCTCCACCGTGCGCAGGCGATTGGCGATCTGCCATTTCCAATCGTTCCATTCCGCATCGGAGACATTCGCCCAGGGCGCGCGCCCCACAAGATTGGTCGGGTTGGCCATCGCTGACATCCTTTCCCGCGCTAACCGAGGTAACGCTTCTCGAACTCCTCGCGAATGAAGCGACTTTCGCGAAGCAGTTCCAGAGCGATCCGCGCGTGATGTTTCGTGTAGCCGTTGCCGATGATCATCGTCACGTCCTTGCCCACGCCCTCCGCGCCCAGCGCGGCTTTGGTGAAGCTCGTGGCCATGGAGAAGAAATAGACCGTGCCGCCGTCCCGGCAGGCGAGAATCGCGCCCATCTCGCAGTCGGGCACGTTGACGCAGTTGATGACCACGTCGCAGAGCTTGCCATCGGTGGCCGTCTCGATCTTCTGCAAAAAATCGACGGCGTCCCGCGCGCTGCCTAAGATCACGTCATCGACAAAAGGCGTCCGTTCGAGGAAGGCGATTCGCTCGGGGTTGTGGTTCGCGCCGATCACCCGGCCCGTCACGCCCGCGCGGCGCTTCGCCTCGTAGGCGCAGAGCAGACCCGATTTTCCCGCCGCGCCGATGACGAGCACCGTATCCCCCGGTTTGACGAGCTTCGCCGTCTGCGCCGGCGCGCCGGCCACGTCGAGCACGGCCAGGGCCAGCTTCTCCGGGACGTCGGCGGGCAGTTTGGCCCACACCGCCGATTCGAAAAGGATCGCCTTGCCGTGGACGTCCACCTGATCGCGGTGCTGATGCACGGCGAGGATTTCGTCGATTTTCAACGGCGTCAAGGACAGCGACACCAGCGAAGCGATCTTGTCGCCGACGGAAAGGTCGATTTTACCTTTCAGCGCGTTTCCGATCGCGGCGACCTTGCCGACGAACATTCCGCCCGAGCCCGTCACCGGGTTCTTGTGTTTGCCGAAGCGCGCCACGATGTCGAGAATCGAACGCCGAATCTCGATTTCGTCGTCTTTCGCCTGCTCCCGGATCTGGGTGAAGCTCGCCGCGTCGATGTTCAAGGTGTTGACGTCGCAGAGGATCTCGTTGTCGTAGAGGACGTCCATGTTGTTATCGACGCGCAGGGCGGGCTGAGGCAGAGCGCCTTTCGGTTCGAGGACGCGGTGCAGGCCGTAGCGGCTTCCTTTCGGTTGCGACGACATCGGGTTGTCCTTTCCATGGGCCAGAGGGAATGTCACAAATCGCGTGTACGCTCACCGGCGCGCCGGGCGCGGGCGCGGCCCGATCTTCCGACCGTCCGGATTATACGCTTGGATTTGCGAAAGGCAACCTTTTCCTTGCGCGTCGGAATGGGGCAACTTATTGAAGGTAGGGCGGTTTCTCCCGATCGCGGGACTTGTCACAGCGTAGCGGAGGGGTGGCATCACTGGCGAAGCGAAACGAAGTGAAGCTTGCCAGTGCATGAAACACGGGCAAGCCTGCGGCTTTGCCCGTGCCACTCTCCTTGAAAGTTGCGTAGTTGGTCTAGTTATAACGATAGGCGATCCGCCCGGTCCGGGGCGATGCCGAGGATGGCCCGCGCCTCGTCGGGGGTGGCCGGTTCGCGGCCCGTTTCCCGCGCGATCCGCACGACGCGTTCCACGAAGCGGGCGTTGGAGTCGGCGCGAACGCCCTTGGATAGATAGATATTGTCCTCGAAACCGACCCGCACATGCCCGCCCATGGCGAGCGCCATCAATGTCACGGAGGTCTGGTGGCGGCCGACGGCGGCGGCGGTCCACGTCGCATCCGGACCCGTGCGGCGCACCATTTCAACCAGCGACGCGGCGGAAGCGTCCAGCGCCCCTGGGATGCCCAGAACGAGATCGAAGTGCTTGTGACCGTTCAGCAAGCCTTCTTCCCAAAGCCGCTGGGCCGAGAGAATGTGGGAGATGTCGAAGCATTCCAGTTCGGGGAGGATGTCGCGCGCCGCCATCTCGCGGGCGAAATGGCGCATCAAGGGCAGATCGTTGACGAAAATTTCCTCGCCGAAGTTCACCGTGCCGCAGTCGAGCGTGGCCATTTCGGGATTCAGGCGCACGGGCTGCAAACGTTCGTCGGCGCTCATGCCCACCGCTCCGCCGGTGGAAGGCTGGATGATCGGCAGCGGATCGCAAACGTCGCGAATGGCGCGCATCGCGTGGCGGAAAGTCTCCAGGTCCTGCGTCGGGGAGCCGTCGTCGCGGCGAACGTGCAGATGGATAATCGCCGCTCCGGCTTCGACGGCGCGCCTGGCTTCGGCGGCGAGTTCCCGGGCGGCGATCGGCAGGGCGGGCTGCTGCTGGCGCGTCACTTCCGCGCCGCAAATCGCGGCGGTGATGATGACTTTCGACATGACGGTCTCCCTCGTCTTCAAAACGACGGCCACACGCTACCGAAGAGCGGCCAAGGCTGTCAATATTTAGGGTCCTAAATAAAATGACGCCATACTCAGAAATTGTCATTCCCGCGTAAGCGGGAATCCAGTCTTATTTTAATGATTTCTGGACCCCCGCTTTCGCGGGGGTGACAAGAGGAGGCGTTTCATTCGGTTAGGCGTAGGATGGGCAATTGTCTTGCCCATCCTCCTTGAGAAAATGATGGGCATAACAAATGCCCATCCTACAAAGCTAAGCCTGGCAACAGTTAAGAAAATCTCGCCCGGGCTGTTGAAATGCAGATAGCGGGAGTCGAAGTTGCGCTATAATGACGCCATTGACGATAGGGGATTTGTGCGACGCCGATGAATTGGAAAAAGTTTCTACTTGTCGCCGCCCTGGCGCTGACCGTTGCGGCGTGCCAGCGCGAGGTGCGGCCGGAAGCGAAGAAACCCGAAGGGCCTCCCTACAATCTTGTCTTCAAATCGCTGGATCCCGCGCCGGATTGGGTGGAAAAGGCGAACCTGACCGAGGACGACGATCCCGTCGTCGTCGGCAAGGCGTCGAGCATCGAGGGTCTTTTAGCCGCTCAGCATCTGGCGATGAACGACGCCGTCATCAAGATCGTTCATGCCTCTTTGGGCGAAGCGGTGCGCGTCGAGCCGCAGATTCAATGGCGCATGGTCCCCGAGGGGATGGCCGTCGATTGCAACGCCGCCGTCTGGCTCGACGGCAAGCCTGTCCTGATCCGCGACCTGGAAGTCAAAGGAGCCTACTACGAGATATGGGAAAGCGACGGCCAGCGGGTCACCGTGGCCTGGATGCGGATGGTCTGGCCCAAGGCGTCGTTGAAACGCCTTCTCTCCGAACACTCGATCTGACAGCAATCTAAGGATTGGCCGGCGGTTCTTCCTTTGCCGGCGGAGACGGCGCGGAGGCGACGCCAGCGACGCGGGCGAAGATCACCGTCTGAACTTGCGGCGGCGAGTCGGCCGGGCGGGGCATGGCGATCGGCAGACTGTAAGTTTCCTCGAAGGCGAAAAGCTTCCGGTACCAGCGGCATTCGTCCGGCGTCGGTTTGCCTTCTTTTTTGTCCTGCCGGCATTCCAGGCCGAAATAGATCCACGTCTGGCCGAGTTGAGGCGGGTCCTGGCCGACCGTTTCGCGGTCGCGGAGGCAAAGTCTGTCGCGGTGTCCGGCGAGGGAATCGGCGAAGAAGCTTCCGGGCTGCTGGCCGTTTTCGACGCGATAAAGCACGCCGCCGGTCTCGCGCAGCCTGGCCAGCGATTCGCGCTGGAAAGCGAGCAGTTGCTCCTCGACGGAAGCCGGATGCCGCCGCGCTTCATAGAGCGCCGGTCCGATAAGCAGACCGAGCCAGAGGATGACGATAAGCGGCGTCCAGCGCCCGATCTCGGCGGCCGTGCGCCAGAGCCCGCCGCCGGCCAAAGGCGAGACAAGAACGACGGCGACGAGCGGCCATGCTCCGGAAGCGGCGAACGCCGCGGGGATTCGGGGCGCGAGGAAGAGGGCCAGCAAAGCCGCCGGAAGCGCCAGCAAGGCCGGCAGGCGACGCTCTTTCACGCCGAAAGCCAAACCGGCGATCAGCGCCGCCAGCGCCAGCAAGGGCGGCCATCCCGTCGTCCAGCTCCAGCCCCATTGCCAATCCGCGCCGGAGGCGGAGAGCAGCTTGCTCCGCAGAAAAAGCCCCGCCGCCAGACCGATGAGCGCGAGACCGAGTACGCCCGCCCTCTCTTGCCGGCGCTCCACGGACAGGCCTACGCCGAGCGCCAGCAAAATCACGGGCGCGACGAGCGCCGGCGCGGCAAAGACGACGGAAGCGGTCAGCAGGGCGGCCAACGGCCAGGCGTAATAGGCGCGCGGCCGGCTTGCCATCAGGAGCGTCGCCCAGGCCGCCGTCAGCAAGGTCAGCGGCAACGTCAAGAAAGCCGTACTGGCCGCATGGGAGAGGAAAAGTCCGCCGCCGCCGGCGATCACCGCCGCCGTCAGGCCGGCCCGGCGGTCCCTCCAGGTCAGGGCGGCGATGATGAAAATGAAAACCAGGACGAGCGTCGCCGCGCTCCGGGCGATGACGAACAGCGCCAGGTCCGTCGGTTCGATCAGGCGAAAAAGCTGGATCCACAGCGCCTCATACAGCCCTTCGGGCGGCATGGCGGACGAGGGCGCGAGCCAGTCGCCGAGAGTGCGCGCGATCGCCTGCGCCGAGGGGAAATAGCGCCCGGGCGCGAGCCAGGGCAGGGTAAGCGCAGGCAAAAGAAGCGCCATCTCCCCAATGCGACGCGCGCAGGGCAGCCGGACCGCGCTCGCCAGGCCGAATCCCGCCGCGACGAGCGCCAGTGCGCCGCCGACGGCCCAGAAGGCGAAGCCGGCTTTATGCCACGGGCTGCGCACGGCCATGTCGGCGCGCGGGTTTTCGCAGTGTTCGAGACGATACAGCTCCACGGGGCTCAGAGACGTGTCGATGTTCGGAGCGAGTTCGGCCACGGCGAGGCTCGGCGCGAGAGCTGCGATAAGAAGCGCCGACGCCAGCGACAAGGATCGCCAAAAAGACTTACCGCGCATCGTCTATCGTTTCTTCCAGATAGGGTTTAACGGCATCCCGTGCTTCCTGGGACAAGGCATTGTAAGTTGTTTTCAATGCCGAAATCACCCACCGCATGCGAACCGCCCGGACGATGGACGGCGCGCCTTCGGTTGTCGAGGCGCGGACGAGAATGCCCGTCTGCCGGCCGTCCCGGTCGTAGACGCCGCCGCCGCTCATGCCGACGGCCGCGGAGCCTTCCAGGATAAACTCGGCCTCCGGATCGTAGGCGACCGAACCTTCCTCGTCGCCCGCATCGGCGAGAGCCGCCAGCGCGGTCTCGATTTCCTCCTCCGACAGAACGCGTCCCACGGCCGCCGCCATGTCGCCTCCCTCCGGAGGAGAGGCGGGATAGCCGATCATCAATTCGAGGTCGCCGGACTCCGCGTCCGCCCAGGTCGGCGGCGTTTCGGTCAGGCCGTCGGGATCGTGCAGCGGCGGGCTCGTAGGCTGAATGGGCTCGGGCACGCCGGGCGCTGGGTCCGTCGAGAGCAATTGTCCGTCGGCGGCGAGCAGGAAGAAATCGCGCCGCGGCAGGATATGGCTGTACCCGTCCCGCTTCTGATCGGCGGGAATGGCGGGGTGAAAGAGCAGAAACGAGGCCGATGCTTGCGAGTCCGCGCCGCCGGCGCCGGACTCCGGCAAGCGGACGAACAAAAATCCCGGCTCGTTTTCGGGATTGAAGAGGGTGGGCGGCGAATCGGCGTCATCCGCGTCGAAACCTTTCAGAACGTGCGCCGCCGAGGCGACGATCGCCGTGCCGAAGGGCGTGGCGCGCGTCCATACCGACGCCGACCCCGAGGCTCCGCCTTTGACCGCGCGGCCATACGTGCGAGAAAGCAAACCGTGGCAGGGGTGGTCCGGCCGTTCGAGCAGCGGCGCGACGGGGAAGAGCGCGGTCGCTTCGTCGCAGCGCTCGGGAAGGGGGGAAGTCGAAGCGTCGTCTTGCGGCGGCGTCTCTCCGCCGCAGCCTACAAGCGCGCCCCCTGAAAAAAGAGCGATAAGCGCGATTTTGATATTTGTTGCGCTCCAGCGACCGAGCATCGAAAACCCTTCCTGCGCCTGGTTCCCGGCTAAACCATACACCGAACCGGCCTTGTTCTCAAACGGTTGCGGTAGCGGACCGGCCTGAAAACAAAAAGGAGCCCGGAGGCTCCTTTGTTGCTGCATAGCGTCGATCTGGAAAATCAGCGGCGGGCGTTTTTGCGGCGACGCCGCTCGGCCTCGTCCATTTTCCGTTTCTTCTTCACCGACGGCTTTTCATAGAAGCGGCGCTTCTTCATCTCTTTGTAAAGCCCTTCCTGCGCCATTTTCTTCTTCAGGGCGCGAAGCGCCTTTTCCAGATCCTCGAAAACCTTCACTTCCAGAGTCTGCATCGTTTCTCCCTTTGCGTGCCTTTCCACCTTCGTGTAAAGTTGGCGAAAGTGTGGCGTGCGCCCCGTGCGCCCGCCCCGTTGAGATTCAGCGAATCCATGACTTACGTGACAGCGAATGAAACATCGTTGCCAGCAGTATAGAAAATCACCTCCTCCCACCGGGCGAACCGGTCGATTTCAAGGGACCTCCGAATATCAGGCGACGCTGAAATTGTCAAGCAAAAACGGCAGAAAACCCTGGATCGGAGCCTCCCTGAGTCGAAGAGGCCCTAACAAAACGAAAGAATGCCTCTCCGTCACCCCCGCGAAAGCGGGGGTCCAGATCGGAAAGATCTGGATTCCCGCTGCTGCGGGAATGACAACTTTTGGGCCTGGTGTCACTTTGTTAGGGACTTTAAGACTTGGTCTGATTGTGGTTGGCTTGGCCTGCCTGGCGCTGGGGCTTTTCGCCTGCGAATCCAAGCCCGCCGAGCGGATCGGCGCGGCGATCCGCCTGACCAAAGGCCCCTGGAAGGAACAACAGATCCATTTTCACCCTACAGAGTTGAAATTACTAGCGATCCGTGAGCTTTCGGAGCAGTCGGGGACGAGCGCGGCGGGCGGCTGGAAACGGCAGGTTGTCGAGGTCGATTTCAGCGATCCCGATCGCCCCGGCGAGCGTGTCATCGACGCGCTGGAGGATGGTTCGTTTCCTTCCTATGCCGGGGACAAAGGAATCGTCGCGCTGGATCGGCGCGGTCGGCTGGTGTTTCTCCCGGCCGGGGCAGATCAGCCGATCGAGGTCGATTTTCCAGGCCAGACGTTCCACCCCACCAAGCCCGTCGCCTCGCCGGACGGCGAGTACGTCGCTTTTCTCGCCGCGCCGCCGCCTGCGGAGACGCCTTCGGAGATGGCGGCGGTTGCGCCGTATCGTTACCGGGCGTATGTCGCGCCGCTTGGCGACGGCAAGGCGGAAGCGCTGGAGGGCGCACCCGACAGTCAGGCGATGCTTGTCGCCGTCGAATGGGCCGGTCCGGCGGCGCTGTTTGTTTTCTACCAGATCGCCGATCCGAAACGGACCTTCACGCGGGTCGAGCGAATCCGCTGGCCGGAACGGACGCATGGCCTGGCCCTGTTCACCGACTACGGCCGGGGGGTGGCGGTGGAATCGCAAGCCCGGTTTTTCGCCACGATCGCCGATGCGCCGGACCAGATCGTGTTTTTGTCGCGCGGCATGGATAAGAAGGAAACGGTGGACTTGTCGGCCGAACTCTCCGACGTCGCCATCGATCCGGGCGGAAGATGGGTTGCGGCGGTTCGGACCTGCGACGACGTAAAGGGCGCCAATCTTTATCTGGCTCCGGTCCCGGCCGCGTTCGCCCCCATCGCCTTCCGTTGATTCGCCGCGTCGGCGATTTCACGCGCCGCGGCTTGACTTGCCTTCCCCGTCGGCATTACTCTACCGCCGTTCCGGAGCGGCATTAAGCTGGAAATCAGGCGAAAGAAGAACGACATGAGACGATTTGCAGTCGCTTTGTTCCTGGTGCTTCTTGTTGCGGGGTTCGTCGCTTGCGCAGGCGACAACGACAACGGCGCGCCGGCGGATGGCGACGCCGACGGCGAGGCGACCGGCGAAAACGAGACGGACGGCGACGACGAGGCCGCCGACGCCGACCCGGACGCGGCCGAATCCGAGGCGGAGAGCGGTCCCGTCCTGTTCATGCAGCCCCACGACGGCCGGCTGTACGCCGCCGCCGGTGCGGCGGTCGTCACGCCGACGGCGGAAAACCATCCCTGTACGATGTTCCTGGGCGGCACGGGCTCGAACCGCCGCGCCGACGGCGTCCACGACGATCTGGAAGCGCGCGTGCTCGTTCTGGCGCAGGACGACGAGCATCTGGTCTTCGTTTCTCTCGATTTCGTGGGCTACTCCGTCGCCGATTGCTCCCGCGTCTGGGACGCCCTCGCGGAAGTCGGCGTGAGCCGAGACCGCGTCATCCTTTCCTCGACCCACACTCACGCCGCGCCCGATACGATGGGCATCTGGGGCGAAAGCGCGACGAAAACCGGCCGCTGCGAGCAGTATGTGCAATTCATTACCGACACGCTGACGGAAACGGTCGTCGGCCTCGCCGACGAACTGGAGCCCGTGTCGGTCCGCTCGGCGGCGGCGGAGTTGCTGGAGGAGGGGTCAACCGAGCCGGCGCTGGTGCGCGACAGCCGCTTCCCCGAGATTCTCAACAAAATGCTTACCGTCGCTCGTTTCGACTCGGACGAGGGACAGACGGTGGCGACGCTGGTCAATTGGCATTCGCACCCGGAACAGATGATCGACAGCAGCAAGTACAGCGCCGATTTCCCGCGCTGGACGCGCCAGAAGCTGGATCAGGCGCTCGGCGGCACGACCGTCTACATCAGCGGAACGGTGGGCGGGCTTTTGACGTCGCTCGGCGCGCCCATCCCGAAGCGGACGGAAGCCGGCGAACCCGTGCTGGACAACGGCCAGCCGGTGCTGATTACCGAGGACAACGCCGAGAAGGCCTGGAGCTTGGGCTACGTGCTCGGCGAACACGCGCTTGCGCTTCTGCAAACGGCCGCGCCGACCGGGGAAACGCTGCGCGTGCGGAAGGAAATCGTCGAGATCCCCTTCGAAAACATCATCTTCATGATCGCACAATCCGCCGGTCTCTTTCCCGATTACGACGACAAGGTCACGGACGATCCGCAGCGCTGCGGTTCGGCGGGGTGCATCCGCCAGCCGGTGCACCATGTGCAGATCGGCAAGCTGCACCTCGTCACCGCGCCCGGCGAGTTGTTCGCCGAGATGTCGCTCGGCCGCCCGGAAACGACGCGCGAATGGGGCGGCGACTGGGGCGTGAAGACGTATCCCGCGATCGAAGGCTACCGCTCGGCGTTGCCCGAAGGGCATCTGCTGATCGACGTCGGATTGGCCAACAACGAGATCGGCTACATCCTGCCGGCCTCCGATTTCCTGCCCAACGAACACCCCGACTACTACGAGGAGTACTACACGATCAGCGACGACTCCGAGACGCTCGTGCGCGAGGCGATCCGGGGGATGCTTTCCGACTCGGCGCGATAACGCCTACTGGCCGTACAGCGACTCGCAGGTATCCGTGGCGTTGTATTTGTCCGACGGCTTGTCGCACCAGATCGAGCGCGGCTCCGTGGCGCTGTTCGGGTCGAAGCTGCCCGAACCCTCGGTTTTGATGAACGGGTTGGCGTAAGGGTCGTCGCTGAACTGGCCGAATTCGTTGACTCCCGCGCAGCGGCAAAAATTGTCCTTGATCGCCGTGCAGATCCTGGACGTAGCTTCGCCCTGGCAGTCGTTGTCGGTGTTGCAGGGGATCGTCGGGCTGCAATCGTCCGGCGCGCCCGCGCCAGTCGTGCAAGTCGAACAGAACTTTCCCCACTCGCGCGTCTTGCAGGTGAATTCGTCGTCGAACCACTCGGCGCAGTTCTCGCTCGTGTCGCACTTGGTCACCGTCCAGCCGGCGCAGATCGGGTCCACGCCGCCGCTCCCTTCGCCATCGCCGGCCTCGGCGTCCCATAGGACGTCGGCGGCTTTCCAGTAGGTGTTGGGCTCGGCGAACTCGTGGGCGATGCCTTGTTTCAGCGCCAGTTCGCCGTCGAGATAGATCTGCACGAAGCCCTTCACGGGCGAATTGGGGGTGGCGTCGGAAACCACGGCTTTCGGGTCGGCGTAGAGGCGGACCACGATGCGGTATCTGCCTGTGGCCAGTTTTCTTGCGGAAATGTTTTCCGGTCCCCAGCCGTCCACGTCGTTGATGTCGAGCGTCGGGTCGTAGCTGGGATCGCCGGCCACGCATTCGCCGTCTTCGCCGCAGAGATACTGTTGATTGGCTTCGAGGCACTGGTTCGAATTGTCGCAGGAGTAGTCGCAAAAACCTCCTATGCATTCGAACTGATCCTGGTTGACGCCGTTGCAGAGGGTGGAATCGCTGCAAGCTGTTTCGACCGGGCCATACTCGCCCCAACGCGGCGAGCCGTTGGTGAAGTAGCAGGTGTCGTTGATCGCCTCGTAATCGTTCTGGGTGCAGATCATCTTCGCGCCGGTCGCCGCATTGCGCGGGGTGCAGAAACCGTTGTCCGGGCAATCGGCGTCCTGATTGCACTCGATTTCCCTCTGAGCGGTCGCGGCGCACTTCTTGGACTCATCGCAATACCAGCCGCCATTGGCGGCCTTGCAGACGGCGTCGCCCTCACAGGAGAGATCGCAGAATCCGTCGTCGCCGCAGGGAAATTCGCCGCCATAACATTCCGATGTATCGGCGCATGGAGAGGCGACCGGGTCTTCCGCCTTGATGCGGTTTTGGAAGGCGGAAGGTACGCCAAAAGTGCCGTCGTGACGGTAGCGCACGAGGAACAGGTCGAGATCCACCGAATCTCCCCGGTCCCAGATCAGCTCGACGTGCAGGTCCTGGTGCGGTTTCACGTCGATGCACTTTTCGTCGTAGGCGGGGTGCGAGGGACAGTCGTAAGCCGGGCCGCTCTCGGCTCCCTCCGAATCTTTGACCTTCAGCCGGATGCAGTACAGGCCGGCGATCGGGAAATATATCTTCGGGTAGCCTTCCGAGGTCCACTGATTCATGATCGATACGGGATTTTCGAAGGAGCCCGTCGATTCGATCAAGACCGCGTTTTGGGCGAACACCGGCTTGCCGTTCGGCGCCCACTCCCACCAGTACATGAACGGCTTGCGCTCTTCGCCGAAGGTGGACGTGGAGTTGCGGCCGTCCAGGTGAATCTGGGACAAAGGCTCCGGATTCTGTTGATCTTCGGGGATTTGAAGCACGGGAATGGGCGGCGTCGCATTGGAGCAATTGTCGATGTCGATGTCGGACGACGGATAGTCGATATCGCCGTCGGCGAAAAACACGTTGCTCCCTTCGGTTTCCTCGTTGGGGTTTCCGTTGCACGAGCAAAGCAGCGCAGGCAGGGAGAAAAACACGAAACCGGCCAAAAACCAGAGTACACATTTCATGGCCGCATCTCCTTAACAAAGAACAGTAATAGATAACCAGGCGCTGAAACGATTATACCGCAAAACGGCCGTTCTTCAATCGGCAATGGGCATTTTCGCGGAAAGCTGATGCCGAAGGTGAGATTTCAAGTCCAGATGTTGGAGCAGGTTTTCCAACCTGCTCCAAGCATTTTCTTCTTACCGGAAAACGGAAAACGTGCAGAGCAGGTTACAAACCTGCTCCTGCCCTTGATTCCCGCTTCCGCGCGAATGACGAAACAAGAGGTAAACGTTTAAAGCGTCGGAAGCTCGACGGCGTCCTGGGCGGGCTTGCCCTCGGCGACGGGGAAGAAAATCTCGAAGACCGTGCCCTTGCTGGTTGCGCTGCGCACTTTGATGTCGCCGCCGTATTGCGTGACGATGCGATAGGCCACATGCAGACCCATGCCGGTGCCTTTGCCGGACGGCTTGGTCGTGAACAGCGGCGTGAAAATCTTGTCGAGGTTCTCCTCGGGTATGCCGCAGCCCGTGTCTTCCACCTCGGCGAGCACGGTGTGGGGGTCGTACGGCTTCAAGCGCAGGGTCAGCTTGCCCTTGCCCTCCATGGCGTCGATGGCGTTGACGATCAGATTGATGAAGATTTGCTGATACTGGCCCTTGTTGCCGATCACGGGCGGGATCGTCCCGAAGTCGCGCTTGACGATCACGTCGCCGAAATTGCGCGTGTGGTACGACAATTCCAGCGACTCCTTGATGATCTCGACGAGATCGACGGCCGTCCAGTCCTTCTCGTTCTTCACCGTGCGCGCGTATTTGGACAGGCCGCGCACGATCTCGGCCATGCGGTTGACGTACTGGATGATGTCGCGGACGGAACGCTTCACCTCCAGCTGCCGGTCGATGTGGCGCAGGATGTATTGCGATTTCAGAAGCAGCGCCTGGAGCGGGTTGTTGATTTCGTGCGCCACGCCGGCGGCCAGAATGCCGATGCCGGCCAGCTTTTCGGACTGGACGAGCTGGAACTGCGTCGATTTCAGTTCCTGGAGGGACATCTCCAGTTCCTTGGTGCGCTCGGCGGCGATCTTTTCCAGATCCTGCACGTAACGTTGCAGGCGGCGTTCCATCTTTTTCTTTTCGGTGATGTCGTGAAGCACGCCGATGACGTGCGGCACGCCGCGCAATTCAAGACGCTGCGCCTTGCACTCGACGACGGCTTTCTTGCCGTCCTTGCGGCGGATGAGCAGTTCCACCGGGCGGCTCAGCCCGCCCGCCGCCACCTTCCACCACCACGTCCGCGCCCCTTCCTCGCTGCGGACGATGATGAGATCCAGAAAGCGCATGTCGTTGAGTTCGGTGCGGGTGTAGCCGGTGATCGTGGCGAAGGCCTTGTTGACGAAAATCAGCCGTTCGCCCTGGGCGATGAAGTAGCCTTCGTTGATGCCCTCGATGAGCTGCCGATAGCGTTCTTCCGACTCTTCCAGGTCGCTGTTGCGCTCGGCGACGATCTGCTGCAGGTCCGTGGTGTAGCTGACGAGTTTCTCCTGGAGGGCGCGTTGCTCGGAGAGATCGCGGCCGATGGCTAAAAAGCCGTCCGCCAGGGCGGCGTCGCCCAGGCGTGTCAGCGAAAGATGCGCGTAAAGCTCTCGTCCGTCCCAGCAGCGCAGGATCGCCTCGCCTTCCCAGTTTCCCTGCTGTTTAAGCTGTTGGAAGAAAAGTTCCTGCCGGCCGCTCTCTTCGAACTTGGGGTCGAAAAGCTCCGCCAATCCACTTCCGACAAGCTCGCCTCGCTGAAAGCCCAAGATCTTGGCCGTGGATGGGCTGGCGTCGAGAATGGCGAAAGCGGAGTCCAGATGCAGGACGAAATAGTCGCCCGTCAGCGACAGCAGCGAGCGTCCGAGAGCCGCTTGAGGAACGCCCGAAAGAGAAGAGGTCGATTCCGCGGTTGACGGGGCTGCCGATGGCGGGCGTGTCGCTTCCGCGCGGACGTGAAGCAGAGTCAGGATTTCTCCATGCGTCCGTTGCAGCCGGTCCTCGATGAGCGGCGCTTCTTGCTGTAGAAACGCCAGGCGGCGGTTGTCGTCCAATCGCTCCGCGACGTCATACTTCAATTGGCCGAGCGCCCGGACCGCCGTCAACGCGGGGTGGCGGGGAAGCGGACAATCCGCCCGGGGTTCCGCCAATTGCAGGAGAAAAGAGGCCAGGAATCGGGGGTCGTCGCGCGGCGACGACTGCTCAAACGCGTCGAGAATGGCGACCGCCTTCTCTCGTTCCCCGCCGGCGAAACTATCCCCTAAATGCTTCGCCAGACAGGCGGCAAGTCCCTCGGGATCGCTCGCGTAAACTTCTGTGAAGAACGCCGCCATCGACCGCTCGCACTGCATGAATTCGGATCCGCCCGTCCTCGAAAGTATACCGAATCAGCGGTGAAATCAAAAAAAATGCGGCCCCTGGTGGAGCCGCATTTTTAACGCCGCTGAGGCGACGCTTACTTAATGGGAATGTTGGCGGGCATCGGGACCGGAGGAGGCGCTTCCTTGTTGTCGCCGCGGTAGAATTCGAGGTCCTTGACCAGCCGGTCGTACTGGTACTGGCGGATCTGGTACACCTTGGGATCGCCTTCCACCTGCACCCAGGCGGTTTTCTTCTCGGCGTCCAGCGGGCCGACCTTCAAACCTTTTCCTTCGCCGTTCGTCTGCGTGAATTTTATCTCGGCCTCCGGCTTGTCCAGGCCGTAGGCCGCTGCTTCCTTGGGTTCGTCCTCCACTTCCGCCCATTGGAGCTTCAGCAGGGTCGAAAGCGTGCTGTTGAGCCGCTGCTGATCGAGGTAGAACTTGTCGTCGCCGACGAGCCGCCAACCGGCAGGCGTGGGCGTTTCGCCTTCCTTCACCTGATCGGCCGGCGTGCCGACGTTCTGCTCGAACGCGTAGGCGCTCTTCCCCTTGGCGAAGGCGATCGTCTTCACCGTGGTGGTTTCGATGTCGCCGAAGATGAATTTATCCCGCCAGTCGTTGAGCGAACGCTTCAGCGCTCCGGCGATGACCTTGCCGGTGGCGTAGATGTCGTCGGAATCGAGGGTGCGGACGAAGGTGCCCTGGAAGTCCTGCGTATTTTTCCCCACGACGAGCGCCAGGGTTTCCTTGCCTTCTTGATAAAATTTGACCCGGACGCCCTCCTCGTCAAGCTCGAACGACTTGAGATTCTCTTTTTTCTGAGACACGAGACGAGAAAGCTCCACCTTGACGAATTTGTCCACGACCAGCGTGGCGAAGTTCTTGTCCGCCTGGAACGCCTTGGGGCTGGTGATCCACCAGCGGTCGCCTTTCTTTTCAAAGACCAGCGTTTCGTCTTTCTTGACGAGTTCCACTTTATCGACCTTGGCGGCGTCAAGCTGAGGCAAAACCGGCAGGGCGCTTTTTTCCTTCGGTGTTTCGTAGGGATCCTTGCGCAGCAGCAGGGCGAGAGCCAGCAGCGCCACGAAAACCACCAAGGCGACGACGATCTTGTTTTTCCCCATGATCAATCCTCGCGACAATTACTTGGATGCCAGTTGAAAACCGCGCTTGCGAGCCCGACGCATCGACCAGCGGGCGAATCCGAAGATCACGAACAGAATCGGGATGCCGATCATGTTCATGTACTTGATGACGCTTTTCTCCCACGGCTCCAGTTCGCCGATGGGCTTGTTTTCCATGCCCCGGCCGCGGATGCCGATCATGGCGTTGTCCTGCATAAGCCAGTCCACCGCGTCGGCCAGGAAGATCACGTTGGGCGGATCGAAGTATTCGTCGAGGCCGAAAGATCCGTCGCCAACCACCAGAATGCGCGTCTCCGGGCTCTGCGTCAGCGCGCTCGACGGATTCAGCCAGGGCTTGTCGCCGGCGGTCTGGTCGAGCTTGTTGGCGAAGAAGCTCGTGAAGCGACCCTGCGCGGCGGCGGCGACCGGGAAGGGACCGGTCTGCGCGTCGGGCTTGGGGGCGAGATTCTCCATCGGGTTGACGACGAACATGCCCACCTGCTGCCAGCTTCGCGGCGTGGTCCTCGCCAGCACGGTGTAGGTCACCGCCTCCGTGTTCGAGGTCACTTTCAGCGAGGAGAGGAAGGGGAAGGACAGGGCGTCCACGGTCTGCGTCAGCGGGCTGTCCTTGTCGAAGTCCGTGACCACCGGAATCAGCGGATAGTTGATGATGTTGCTGATGCGGAACATGCCCTGCTGGCTGGCGATGTTGATCCGCTTGTTCTGCACGTCGCCGATCAGATCCTGGTTGATCGTGACGCCGTAATGCGTGAGCAGTTCCGCGAGGCCGTTGTCCACGTTCACGGCGCGGAAGGAGCGCACGTCCACGTCGATGGCGTCGGCGAAGAAGGCGATCGTCTTGCCCTTCATGAGGAACTGGTCGATGTAGTAGAGATCTTCCTCCTCGATCTTCGTCTTCGGATTGACGATCACCAGCGTATCGACCTCGTCCAGGGCGCTGGCTTTCTGCTCCTTGAGATCGACGAGGGCGATTTTATAGTTTTTCTCGATGATCTCGCTGGCGCGCTGCATCGCCTCGCGCGGGTTCGGTTCCTCGTGGCCTTGCAGGAAGCCGACGGTCTTCAGGCGTTCGGCGGTGAGCTTCTTGATCGTCGAGGTCACTTCGTACTCGAAACCGCTCGTCGTCTTGACGACCGGGATGACTTCCTTCTTGTCGGCGTAGTAGAAGACGATGCCGAGCCACGCCTGCTTCACCTGGAACTGGTCGTTCTGGATCTCCTGGATCTGAACGGGAGGAATGCCGAGCACCATCAGCTGATTGCGGGTTTCCTCGTTGTCGCCGGGGTCGATGAATTCGAAGCCGAAGCCGCCGTTCGAGTACGCGGCGTATTCCTCGAAAATGTCTTTTACGAAACTCGTGTGCGAGTTGTAGGGCGCCGGCAGATTCGCGGTGAAATAGGCTTTGGCGTGCACCTTGTCGGGCAGGTTCTTCATGAGGTTCTTGCTCGCCTCCGAGATGGAATACATCTTCGATTCGGTGAGATCGAACCGGGCGAAGAGTTCCGCCGCGACGAAGTTGACGAGAATGAGGATGCCCGCCACCGTGAGCATGAAAAATCCTGTGGACGCCCGATGGATCGTTTTCTCTCGCATCGTTTCACCTACCCGTACGAAGGCTTGTCGCGCGTTATTTCAGGCGCTCGCTGTCCAGCGCATAAACCGAAAACATCAGGAACATCGTCACGAAGCTGGCGTAGTAAACGAGATCGCGCGTATCGATCACGCCGCGCGCGATGTTGGAGAAATGATAATCGATCGACAGATACTCCAGGAACGAGGCCATGAAGGCCGGCGCGTAGAAGAGCACCTTGTCGAACATGTAGACGACGAAGCAGAGGGCCAGGCCGATGATGAAGGCGACGATCTGGTTGCGGGTGAGCGCCGAGCAGAACGTGCCCAGGGCGACGTAGCCCGCCCCGAGAAGCGTCAGACCCAGATAGCCGCCGATGACCGGGCCCCAGTCCAGTTCGCCCACCAGGCCTACCGTGATCGCATAGGGCAGGGTGAGAAACGTCGCGAGCAGGAGCAGCGCCAGACCGGCGAGGAATTTGCCGACGACGATGTCCCAGTTGCGCAGGGGCAGGGTGACGAGCAGCTCCAGCGTGCCGGTTTTTCGCTCCTCGGCGATCAGGCGCATCGTGATCGCGGGGGCGAAGAACATGTAGAGGATGGGCATCGTGGAGAAGAGCCCGCGCAACGTCGCCTGGCCGACCAGGAAAAACTGCTGGAAGAAGAACCAGCCGTTGATCAGAAGGAATACGGAGATCACGATGTAGGCGATCGGCGAGTTGAAGTAGCTCGCGAATTCCTTCTTGGCGATGGACCACATGTATTTCATCGCGCCCTCGCTAAACCTGAGTTATTGCACCGTCAGCTTGCGGAATACGTCTTCCAGGCTCGCCGCCTCGGTATGCATTTCGAGAATCGTCCATCCCTTCTCGACGGCAAGCTGGAACACCTTGGCCCGAATGTCGCTGTTCTTCCGCGATTCGACGAGGAAGGTCGGATGTTCGGCGCCGTTCGCGCTGAGGCGTTTCGCCGAGGCGACGAAATCGACCCGCGCCAGCAGCGGCTCGGCGTTGTCGTAGTCGGCGCCGAGTTGGAGAGTGAGGAAGTTGTTCGATTGGTCGCGCTCCAGAAGCTGCTCCGGCGTGCCGTCGGCCACCACCTTCCCCTCATTGATTATGATGACGCGGTTGCAGGTGGCTGTCACCTCCGACAGGATGTGCGTGGAGAGGATGACGGTCTTCCGCTCTCCGAGTCTCTTGATGAGGTGGCGGATTTCGACGATCTGATTCGGATCCAGGCCGCTGGTGGGTTCGTCGAGGATCAGAATGTCCGGGTCGTGGATCATCGCCTGGGCGAGACCGACGCGCTGGCGATAGCCGCGCGACAACTCGGTGATGTCCTTTGCAATCACCGCCGTCAGCCCGCAGACGTCCACCATCTCCCGGATTTTCGCCGGCCGCTGCGCCGCCGGAATCTCGCGAATCTCGGCGATGTGCTGGAGGTAGTCGTAGACCATCATGTCTTCGTAGAGCGGGAAACTCTCCGGCACGTAGCCGATGGCGCGTTTCGTCTCCAGCGGGTGCTGGACCGTGTCCAGCCCTTTGACCGTCGTTTTCCCGGCGGTGGGATTCAAATAGCCGGTGATGACCTTCATCGTCGTGGTTTTGCCCGCGCCGTTCGGCCCCAGGAACCCCAGGATTTCGCCCTGGCGAACCTCGAAGCTGATGTCGTTGACGGCGGTCACCGGACCGTATTTTTTCGTCAGATTGGCCACTGTGATCATGGCGCCCCTCTTCTTCCGCTCTTTAGAGACACAGGGGAAAAAGCATACTACGCCTGCCGCACGTTTCCAGCAACAGGATGAACCGCTAGGTATCAAGGATTATTCCCGAAGTCAAAAAAATTTTAAGAAGCAGTTGCCTTTTAATCTGACCTGACCTAGCATGAAACGGATTTTTCTTCGGGTGCGGCATGGATAGTAAAGCCAAACAACAAGCCGGCAAAGGTCTTCCGGGCGAAGGGGACGAGAAAGAAGACCAAGGGGTCCGCATCGATTCCGAATCCCTGCCGGTCACGGTGGATCTCGGGATCGGGGAAGGCACGCCCCGTTCGGCGCGGGAATCGCCTATTCTCAACTGGCGGCGCGTTTACGACGCCATTCCGGAAAGCACGCTCGTGCTCGACCTGGACGGCGTGATTCGTTCGGCCAATCGACAGTTTCTCCTCCAGACCGGCTTTGCCGAAAAAGACGTTCTCGGTCGGCCGCTGATGGATTTCATCACGTTGCTTGATCCGCAAGCCACGCCTTCCGAACTGCGCCGGGCCGTTGACCGTTTCATCGTCAATGCGATTCAGGCCGCCGAACCGCTGGCCGAAATAGAAGGTTCCAGAAGATTAATGGTGGTTTCGGAGATCCAATTCCGCAACAAAGCGGGCGACGTTCTTCCCGTGGAGTTCAAGGGCGCCCCGATCTACAATGAGGACGGCAACATCGTCGGGCTCGCCTGCCTCGGCCGCGACATGAGCGAATTTCACAAGCTGCGGGCGCAGTTGGAATCCTGCCAGGCGGTGATGGAAGAGTACAACCGCTCGCTGGAAAACCAGATGGGCGACCGGCTCAAGGAGGTGCGGCAGCGGGCCCGGATGCTGGAGGAACTGTCGGTCACCGACGAGTTGACCAAGCTCTACAACCGCCGTTTCCTCTTCAAGCGCGTTTCCGAGGAACTCGAACGCGCCAACCGCTACGGGACGTTTTTCTCCATCGTCATCCTCGATATCGACTTCTTCAAAAAGATCAACGATACGTACGGACATTTGGCCGGCGACATGGTGCTTTACGAACTCTCCGGCATCCTGCGCGGTTCGATTCGTCAGGTGGACGTCGTCGCCCGCACCGGCGGCGAGGAGTTCGTCATTCTCCTCCCCTCCGTGCGCGAGGGCCACGCCTTTCTTTTCTGCGAACGTCTGCGCGAGAAGGTGAAAGCGTTCCAGTTCACCTATCTGCCCGAGGGAGTCAAGGTCTCGGTGAGCATGGGCATCGCCGATTACCCCCGAGAGGGCGTGCACGACATCGACGAGTTGATCCAGCTCTCCGACCGGGCGCTGTACAAGGCCAAGGAAACGCGGGACGCCACCGTCAGTTCGCTCAACCTCGCTCCCGGTTCGCCGCGCGAGAAATGAAAAGGCCGCGCCTTTCGGCGCGGCCCCATAGCCCAACCTTCGCGGTTTACATCCCCTTCAGGATATACCACTTTCCCTCTTCGAGTTGGAGCACCATCTCGTTGTCGTCGGTTTTGGAATACCACACCTCCTCGTCGAAGTTGTCTTCGCCGTCTCCGGTCGCCGCTTTTTCATCCACCTTGTATTTGGCCGGCGGCAGCTTGAAATCGCTGCTGTGGTGATAGCGCACCGTAACCACCGTATGTTCGTCGTTGAAAACGAGACTGCGGTAAACGATTTTCATCCTCACGGCGGTGACCTGACGGAATTCCGGGGAACGGAGGAAGTTCACCAGTCCGTCGTAATCGTAGTTGTTGCGGCTGTTGGAATCGCCGTTTTTCTCGAAATAATGCTTGCTGGCGAGGGCGATCAGCATATCGGAGTCGCGCGACTCCATCGCCTTGCGATACATCTCCACGGTGCGGACCACCTCGCGCGCTTCGTCGGAATCCTCGATTTTGGTGCCTTCGATGTACTTCGGATCGCAGCCCGCCAATCCCATTAGTACGGCCAGCACGATCCACGGGGTGATTCTCGCCATTGCTCGGGTCATTTCAATTCTCCTCCGGCTCTGCATTTTCTTCCTGGGAATCCTCGCCCTGTTTTTCCGGGGAACCCGCGTCGCCGTTTTCCTCGCCGGCCGGTTCTCCATGGTCTTCCGGCTCCGGTTCGGCCTGCGGTTCGGGCTCCGGCTCGGGCTCCGGTTCGGGCTCCACCTGCGGCTCGGGCTCGGGATCCGGCTCGGGTTCCGGCGTCGCTTCGGGCGGCTCCGGCTCCGGCTGGTCGCGCGGTTCGGGCGTGGCGTCCGGCTCCCCCGCCCGCTGCAAGGCCCTGCGGGCTTTCGCCGCCGCTTCCTGAGCTTCGCGCCGCCGGCGTAGAACTTCTTCGGCGTTGGGCGTCTGGCGGCCGCCGGCGCCTGCTTCGGGTTTCACCGCCGGCGCGCCCGACGGCGGTTTGCGCGGCGGCGGCTTGGGCCGCTCTTTGTCCTTGCCTTTGCCCTTCACGCCGCTTTTGGCGTTGAATTTGTACATCGCCGCCTTGTTCGGCGCGGTGGAGAGCCGCGAGATGGCGCCGCGGAACGTGTAATAGAAAAAACCGTCCGTCCCTTCCGCGTCCTTCAGCGCCGAAAGCGCAAGCTTGAAGATCTCGTGTTTTTTGACCAGATCGTCGGCGAGCTTGAAGCGATAGTCGAGGTTGGCGCGGGAAAGCTCCAGCTTTTTGGTGAGCTGGATATTGCCCATCATGTCCGATTCCATGTCGGGGCTTTTCTGGACGTAGCGCTCGACCTCCAGGCTGCCTTTGTTCACCACCATTCTCGATTCGAGCGAGCCCGTCTCGACCTTCGGGATCTCCATGCCGATCTTGCCGGGTCCGATCACGCCGTCCTTCACCCCGATCTCGACGTAACCTTGCGACAGGTCCATTTTCTCCATGTCGAGCGCCAGATCGGCGCGTATCGAAAGCTCCCCTCTCACGGGCAGGTCCTTGAATTTGCTTTTGAGCCAGGGGAACTGCTCGAACTGAAGATCCTCGGCGTCGAGCTGGATCTTGTAGGCCGAACCGTCTTTCGAGGCGAGCAGCGAACCGTCGATCTCGCCGCCGAAAATTTCGGTGTCGAAATCCACGTCGATCGTCCCGACGAGCGTGGAGAAAAGCCCGGCGTTGAGGCGCAGATAGGGAATCGTGAGCGGGAAAAGGCCGCCCGGGTCTTCTCCGATGGGGTTTAGCGTGAGGTTTTCGGCTTTGACGCCGAAGGGCAGAGAGGAGGAAAGCGACTCGACCTCCATCTGGAGATTGTAGTTTTTCCGGACGTAGGCGGCGAGACGGCCCTTGATCGCGTCGAAGGGGAAAGTCCAGGTCATGGACAGCGCGAAGCAAAAGGAGGCGAACGTGGAGTAGCCCGCCCATTTCAGGAATTTCAGCCGGCGAGGGCTCAATTTGATCATGTTGATCATGCCGTCACTTCCTTACTCATCCTGGTTGAGCGGAACAAGCGTGCTGACGTTGAACGAGGCGTCGAGCTGGGCCGGGTTGTCGTAGCGCCGCCGGAGCGTGATGCTGTCGAGGAAAAACAGCTTGTTTTTCTTTTCGATGCTCTCCAGGAATTTCAAAAGCGGCGGCAGTTCCACGCGATTGAGCTCCACCTTGACGGATACGGCGCGGATGTTGGCCTTTTTATCCACCGCCCCCTTCGATTGGACGATCTGCGACAGGTCGATGCCGTTTTCCTGGGCGAGCTGGCCGACGTCCTGCGTCAGCGTGTTTTTGCTGTCGCCGATTTCGGCGCGGAAGCGCTCCATCTCTTTTTTCGAATCGACGTAGCGGTTTTTGAGCGAGTTTACCTGTTCGTAGGCGTCCCGTTTCGTCTCCAGACGGTCTTTCAGCGACCCGAGCGAGGAGTTGACGACGGCGATGGCGATGAACACGAGAAAGACCACCACGGCCGCGGCGGTGATCAGCACGAGCACCTTCTCGCGGCTGGACAGCCGCTCGAACAGCATCCGCAGTTCTTCAATTTTCTGTACGATCTTCTCCACGGCTTTCTTCCTTGGCGGTCTCGCGGGTCTCGCCTCGTTTGCCGCCCGTGCAGTCGATGGCGATGCCGAGCGAGAATTGAATCCGGTCGCCCTTGACGTTCTTGCGCGTCGGTCCCTGATCGATGTTGGAGAAGCACTTGTAGCCCTTCAGATTCTCGACGATCTTGCCGACGGTCGGGATGTCGTCCACCTCTCCCTTGATCTTGATTTTTTTGTCCGTGAGTTCCATCTCGGAAACGTCAACGACCATCGAGTCGGCCGTCATGCGGGCGACCAGTTCGTCGTAAAGCGTCAGGGTGCTCACGTCGGGCCTGAGCTTGGAGGACCCCGCGCCCTTCTGTTCGATCACCTCCATCATCTGCGAGACGCAGACCTTGGCGTCCGCAACGTCCTTGCCGAGGATGGTTTTGCAGGCGGCGGCGATCTGCTCTTCCATCTTCGCCTCTTCGGCGCCGAGCACCCGGAACTGGCTGGCGATGTTGGCGAGCAGGAAAAGAACGACGAAGGCCATGTTCAGCGTCAACTGGCTGATGCGGCCCTTCCACTGCTCGAAGTCGCCCTTGAAGGCGAAATCGCCCTTGCGGAAATTGAGACGCTTGAAGCGCGAACCCGAGACGCCCATCAGCGCGATGCCCAGGCCGGCGGCCATCTCCGGTTCGACGTCTTCATAACCGGCAAGCTTGGAGAATTCGGGCCGCAGGTACAGAAACGGCGAAACCGGGACTTCCAGCGCTTCCGCGAGGAAGGCGGGAAGATTGGCCAGCTTCGAGCCTCCGCCGGCGAGGAAAACGGCCTCCACGCCTTCCCGGGTGTTGGCGACGTGGGACTGGAGCGTGATTTTGATCTGCCGCGCCAGTTCGTGCGCGGCCCGCTCCAGAGGCTCGGCCAGCGACGGCCGGGCGGCCAGCGGCGCGGGCCCTCCCTCGGTGCGGACATACCCTTCCAGGTGTTTCGTTCTCTCGGCCGTTTCGAAGTCGATGTCGAGCGCCTCGGCCGCCGCTCGCGTGAAGTCCTGGCCGCCGAAGGGAATGATCCGGGCGAAGACGACGCCGCCGCCTTTCAGAAGCGTAATGATCGTCTTTCGGTGGCCGATGTCGATCAGGGCTTTGAGTCCCTGGCGCTGCTCGGCGGTCGCCAGTTCGGCGAAGAGGCCGCCTAGGGCCACCGCGTCGAGGGTCACCGCCTTGGGCTCCTTGCCCGCCGCCTTGAGATCGTCGAGGTAATTGCGCAGGTGGGTGTAATCGAGCAGGCCGGCCAGAATGCGGGTGCTTTTCTCGTCCTTGCTCAAGATCTGGTAATCGACGATCTTGCCGTCCAGCGGGAAGGGAACGAGGTCTTCCAGGGCGAAAGTGATGGTCTGCTCGATCTGCCGCGGGTTGGAATAGGGCAGGGAGAGGATCTTCACGGAAATATGGTCGCCGGAGATGGCCGTGAAGAGCGTATCCCAGTCCTTGTTGTACTGGCGGAGAAAGTGTCCCACGACGGCGCGCAACTGCTCGCGACGCGGGTCGAGGGGCTTTTCCGAAGCAGCGGCGGGCGTCTCGCCGTTCTCGGCGGCCGCCTCGTCCGTCGTTTCGGACGGCTCCGGCTCGACGCCGACGTCCTCCAGTCGCGGGCGAATCATCGCCTCCGTCGTAACGTAGGCCCCGGAGGTTTTCATCTCGTGGAAACCGATCAGTTCCCAGCCGCGATAGGTGCTTTCCAGCACGACCGCTTTGACCGCATGCTGTCCGATGTCGAGGCCGACAATCTTCTGCGCCATGCCCTGTCCTCAGTTCTCACGGTAATAGAGAAGATGGCCGTCTTTCGTCATCACGACCCTTATCTCCCGCATCACACCGTTGATGTCGCCCGACGCCTTCACGGTGAAAACGCCGCTCTGCACCGTAATCGCGCTGCGCAGCGCGGTTTTGCCCTGCGGACCGTTCTCCAGCTCCAAAATCAGTTCCGGGCCTTCGGTGAGGAAGCTCACGAAGGCGTCTTCGTTCCAGAAGCCGGAGTTCTGGAGACGGAAGTCGAGGATCGCGTCGAGAATGCGCTGCATCTCCTGCTCGGCCGGCAGCGGTTTGAGCAGATACTGTTCCAGAAGCGCCCGCAACACTTCGATCTGGGCCGTGTTGATGTTGATCCGGCCGGTGCGATAGACGGTGAACTGGTCGCCGAACAGCCGCCAGAAGCGGTCGTCGATGCCGGCCACGAGCTGCAACTCGTCGAGGCTGTCGAAAAGGTGATTCTTGCTCGGATAGGTGTCGTCGAGGAAATCGTAACGGCTCGACTCGTCGCCCGACTCGAAGCCGGTGCGCGTGTTGTCCGGGTCGATCCAGTCGATGATCGCGGAAATGATCTCCTGGCGGTCGTGGTACTGGCCGTCCTTGTCGGGATTTTCGAAAACCGGGTTGTACATCTCCGGCGTAAACAGCGACTCCAGGGTCGCCTTCATCGTGTTCACTTCCTTGTAGTTGTTCGGCCGGATGTTGACGTTGATCTTGCTTTCCTCGTCGATCACTTCGGCGTGGAAATGTCCTTCGAACTCGCCGAACCCCTCGCCCTGAGCGAAGCTGACCGTCTGCATCTGCTGCATGTTCTTTTCGGCGACGCTCTCCTCCTCGTCTTCCTTGAGGCCCTGGCCGGCGACCGTGCCCTCGAAAAGCGATTCCTGATCCTGGGCGCTGAACATGCCGCCCGCGACGGCGCGGGCCAGGTCCGAGTCGATGGGGATCATCTGCCAGAGCTGGATGTTCGGGGGGTTGTTTTTCCAGTACTGGCGGATCAGGCGGTCCACCGTGCTTTGCAGATAAAGGATCAGACGGGTGAACTCGACGCCGCTCTTCGCGAGGTAGTAGGCGCGCTGGCGGTCGCGGAAGTTGGCGACGGTCTGCAGGTAGACGCGCGACTCGTACTGGAATTCGACGGAGATGACGGTGAGAATCGTCACCACCGTGAGCACCATGATCAGCGCCACGCCCTTGCGTCCTGAAAGCGCCTCGCGGGTTGTGAGTCGTTCGTCCGTCATCCTACAGCGCCGTAAAGTCGATCGGTTTGCGCAGCATGATCTGCGTCTTGGTGAAAAACGTCAGTTCCTTGCCGTTCTCGTCGAGGATGGTCAATTTAAGCGCGATCATCTGCGGGATGCGCTCGAAACGCTCCACCTCCGACGTGTCCCATTCGTCGATCCACTCCTTTTCCAGTTCGTCCCACACCTGCACCTGAAAATCGACCACGTCGTCGGCGAGAATCTGCTTCACGCCGCCCCAGGAGGGTTCGTGGTCGATGCGTTTCTGTTCGCGGCGGATGAGATTGAGCGTGTCCTTGTTGTCGGCGCCGGGCTCCAGAAAATAACCGATTTCGCACTCGTCCGACTCGTCGGCGTCCTCATACAGCTTCAGATGCGCGAAAGAGGTGAAGTCCACGCGATCGCCGGGGTCGTGGTTCTTGACGCGGAAGATGTAACGCGGCGCCTCGTCCGTGCTCGGATCGACGTGCTTCGACAGATAGGCCATCGCGATCTCGCTGGTCATGCGGTCCATCGCCACGCGGACTTTGTGGTAGCGTTCCTGGATGTCGCGCAGGTAGGCGGGAATCTCCAGGCTGCGGGCGAAGGAACTGTAAATGAGGGTCGAGATGATGCTCAGGATGGCGACGGCGATCATCACCTCCATCAGCGAGAAACATCCCCGATCTCTCAATTTCGGAGGGCGAGCCGTCATGGAACGCCCCCCGGCGATTTGAAGAGCGGAACGTTTTGCATCGTGTTGGTTTGCGGAGCGGTTTTCGTCAGATTGTTGTCGGCGCCCGTCTGGCTTCCGCTCTCGGCGTTCTTCACCGCCTGTTCCAGCCCCCCTGCCGCTCCGACCGGCGTTTCCAGCATCGCCGCGCGGCCGAACTCGATGAAGTGGGTGGACAGCGCGACTTTTTCGGTGTTGTCGCCCTCGCCCCATTCGACCGTGAGGTTGCACTCGCGCAAGGCGTTGGAGATGAGATCGGTGATCATCGAGGCGTAGCCCTGCATCATGCCGGCATAGGCGTTGGTGTTTTCGTCGTCGCCGGGCATGGAGGCCGGCACGGGGATCTTCACCTTGGAAATCTTGGCGTACCAGCGGAACTGCGGCCAGCCTTCCTCGCTGAAGTCGCCGTTCATCTCCTCGGCGAAGTCGGAAAAGCCTTCTTCCATCAATTGCTGCTCGATGTCCACCACTTTGCTGCGGGCGAGCAGCGTGGCGGCGGTGAGGAACTTCACGCGGCTGGCGATGGCGATGGAGGAGCCCTGGACGTTGAAAATCGCCACGAGGCTCACGGCGAGGATGCCGATCGCCACCATCACCTCCATCAAGGTGAAGCCGGCCTGGCCCCCGCGGATTCTCTGGCTACCACTCGTCCTCATCTTCCTCGTCTTCCGGCAGTTCCACCAGTGAGTTGTAAATTGCCGAGCGGCCGTTGAGCGGCTCGACGAGCACGGAATAGACGTCGTAGTCGGCCGGCAGGAGAGTCTCGTCTTCAAGGTCGCCGGCGTCCGCCAGCGCGACCGCCGCCTTCTCCACGTAACCTTTCGGGAAAAAGTGGATGTAAACCTGTCCGGCCGTCACCGGCTCCTCCACCGACTGCGTGGCGACCCGGTAGAGGCGAACGCCCTTGGGCAGTTCGGTTTTCATCGTCAATTCGGTGCGGTATTCGCTGAATTCCGGTTTCTTCTTCTTGAATTTGGCCGCGAAATCCGCCCAACCGCCCCATTTGAACTGCTGCTGGTCGTTGGTCAGCACGTCGTTGAAAAGCGTCTGGTCCTCCAGATCGAAAAGCTCGTCCTCGTCTTCCTCCTCTTCCTCGACGACGACCGCCCCTTCCTCCACGGTCTGCGGCTTCTGACTCAAAAAGAGCGGATCCTTGGTCACCTCGGACCAATAGACGTTCTGCTCGAAATCGAAAACGAGCCGGACGTACACCTGCTCCAGGATCGCCCGGTCGTAAAGGTACTTGATGTTGCCGGAGAGCTTGAGCGCGGCGGAGCGCATGGTGGCCCCCGTGAGGCTGTTGATCGTCGGCACGGCCGCGCCCGTGACGAGCGCGACGATCATGAGGGCGATCACCATCTCGATGAGCGTGAATCCCCTCCCGCCGATCTGGCGCGCGAA
This sequence comes from Myxococcales bacterium, assembly GCA_003598065.1. GTDB lineage: Bacteria > Myxococcota_A > SURF-8 > SURF-8 > SURF-8 > SURF-8. The sequence goes on from QZKR01000138.1 coordinate 28,764, forward strand.
CCGCCTCATGCCCGATCCGCCCGCCTATTGCCAGTTCTCGATGTCGTCGTTGCCGCCGTCGTTGCCGTCCGCCCCGTAGGATTCGAGGTCGAAGGACGACGCATTGTGGCTGCCCGGCGAGATGTAGACGTAATCGCGGCCCCAGGGATCCTTGGGGACCGTCTTCATGTAAGGCTTTTTGTTGTCGGGCGGCGACGTGAGCACCTGCAGGCCTTCGGAGGTCGAGGGGTAGGCGCCGAAGTCGAGCTTGAAGAGATCGAGCGCCTGGCCGAAGTCGTGGATCTGCGTCTTGGACGCCTTGATTTTGGCCTCTTCAAGCTGATCGAGAACCGCCACGCCGACGAGGCTGGCGATCAGGCCGAGGATGACCATGACCACCATGATCTCCAACAGGGTCATACCGCTTGTGCCTGCCAATGTGGGCCGCATGGTTCCTCCTTCCGCCCGCCTTCCTTATCCGGCGGGCCCTACGTAAGTAACCTATCCGCCGAGCTGCTGATTGATCTGCAGGATCGGCAGCAGAATCGACAACACGATGAAGGTGACGACCAGACCCATGACGATGATCATCACCGGCTCCAAGAGCGACGTGAGCGCGCCGAGCTTCGATTCCACCTGCACGTCGTAGTTGCGCGACACGTGGTTCAGCATTTCCTCCAACTGCCCCGATTTCTCGCCGATGGCGATCATGTGGGTGACGATCGGCGGGAACTCGCCCGACGCCTTCAAGGGTTTGGCGATGCTTTCGCCCTCGCGGATGTCGTCGCGCGCTTTCTCCAGGACCTGCATCAAGAGGGTGTTGTTGAGGATGTTCTTCACGATGTCCATGGCGGCCAAAAGCGGCACGCCGGAGGAGAGCAGCGTCGCAAGGGTGCGCGCGAAACGCGAGACGGCCACCATCCGCACGAGTTCGCCGAAAACCGGCGCGTGCAGCACGAAGCGATCCCAGGCCGGCCGGCCGTTTTTGCTTTTGCGCCAGCGCCCGAAGCCGATCCAGGCGCCGACGAGGGCCGCAAGGATCAGCCACCAGTAGCTGGCGGCGAATTCGCTGGCGGCGATCAAAATGCGCGTCGTGAACGGCAGCGCGATCTTGGCGTCCTCGAAAATCTTGCTGATTTTCGGAATGACGAAGACGAACAGAATGCCCACCACGATGATGGCGAAAAGCATCATGATGACCGGGTAGGTCATCGCGCCGCGGATCTTCGTGCGCAGAGTCATCTGGCTTTCGGTGTAATCGGCCAGGCGGTCCATGACGACGTCGAGCGCGCCCGAGCTTTCGCCGGCGCGGACCATGTTGGTGTAGAGCGGCGGAAAAAGCTTCGGGTACTGGGCCATGGCGTCGGAGAGCGACGAGCCCTCGTTGACCGCCTCGCGAATCTTGGAAAGAACGGTTTTGAACTGCTCGTTCTCCACCTGATCGACGATGGCGGTGAGCGATTCGACGATAGGAATGTTGGCGGCGATCAGGTTGGCCAGAAGCCGCGTGATAATGGCCACCTCTTGCTGGCTGACGGTCTGGAAATAGCGCTTGAAATCGATCTGGCGCGACAAGAGCGAGCCGGACTGGGCCGCGCCCCCGGAGGCGGAGGACGACCCCGAGGCGGCGGCTTCGCGGATCTCGGTTAGAAAGACGCCCTGCTTTTTGAGGCGCTCCTTGGCGGTGCGAGCGGAATCGGAGTCGAGGATGCCTTTTTTCGGCTTCCCCTTCTCGTCCAATCCTTTCCACTCGAAAACCGGCATTGCCGCCGCGCTCCTTTAGTCCGTGAGGATCTGGTCCTGCGTCACGCGGATGACCTCTTCCGTCGTCGTCCAACCCTGCTTGATTTTCTCCACGCCGTCCATGCGCAAGGTGTGCATGCCCCGGGTCAGGGCGGCGCGCCGCATTTCGGTCAGCGGCGCATTGCGCTGGATGAGAGTCTGCATTTCTTCTTCGACGACCAACAGTTCATAAATGCCTTTTCGGCCGCTGTAGCCGAGATTCAGGCAATGCGGGCAGCCGACGGCGCGGTAGAACGGCCCCGTCACCTCGCGGCGATCGAGGCCGATGTTGCCGAGTTCCTCGTCGTTGGGCTCGTAGGGTTCGCGGCAGTGCTGGCAGACGAGCCGCACGAGCCGCTGGGCCAGAATGCCGATGACGGACGAGGCCACGAGGTAGGGCTCCACGCCCATGTCGATCAGACGCGTCACCGTGCTCGGGGCGTCGTTGGTGTGCACGGTCGAGAACACGAGGTGGCCGGTGAGCGACGACTGAATGGCGATTTCCGCCGTCTCCACGTCGCGGATCTCGCCGATCATGATGATGTCCGGGTCCTGGCGCAGAATCGAGCGCAGGCCGCTGGCGAAGGTCATGCCGATCTTGGCGTTGACGGGGATCTGGCCCACGCCGGGAAGCTGGTATTCCACCGGGTCTTCGATGGTGATGATGTTGACGTCGGGCCGGTTGATCTTGGAGAGCGCCGAATAAAGCGTCGTCGTCTTGCCCGATCCCGTCGGGCCGGTGACGAGAAGAATGCCGTGCGTCTGGTGGATCAGCTTTTCGAAAATGGCGTATTGATGCGCCAGGAAGCCGAGCTGTTTCAGGTCGAGCAGCACGTCGGAGCGGTCCAGAAGACGCATGACGATCCGCTCGCCGTGCGAGGTGGGCAGGGTCGAGAGACGGATGTCGATGTCCTTGCCGGCCACCTTCAGGCGGATGCGGCCGTCCTGGGGGAGCCGTTTTTCGGCGATGTTGAGATTGCCCATGATCTTCACGCGGCTGGAGATCGAAGCCTGCGCCGCCTTGGGCGGGCGGGCGATCTCGTAGAGCACGCCGTCGATGCGGAAGCGGACGACGAGGTCTTTTTCCATCGGCTCGATGTGGATGTCGGAGGCGCGTTCCTTGACGGCGCGGAACAGGACGTTGTTGACGAACTGGATGATCGGCGCGTCGTCGTCCGTCACTTCCATCAGGTCGATGGTGGCGTCCTCCTCGGAGCCGCCGCTCTGGAGCCGTTCGTCGTCGAGGTTGGCCGAGTCCCGCCCCGCCTCGGAATAAATATGGTTGATGGCGTTCAGGACGCGCTGCTGGCTGGCCACCTTGATGTCCAGCCGCCCGCCGAACAGGAGTTGGAGATCGTCGAGGGCGAAAAGTTCGAGCGGTTCGCTGGTCGCCACGACGATGGACCCGTTGTGGCGTTTGATCGGGACGAACTTGTACTGTTTGGCGTAGTTGATCGGTATGCCCTGCACGAGGCTGAAATCGGTGTCGCGCGGGATTTCTTTCAGATAGTCCAGGCCGAGCTGGAAGGCGAGGGCGTTGGCGAGCTGCTCCTCGTTGATGCGCTTCATCAGGAGCATGATGTCGCCGAGGCGCGTCTCGCGATCGGCCTGCGTCTCCAGCGCCTGCGCCACGTCCTCGGGCTTGCAGGACTGTTGTTGAATGAGGATTTCACCGAGCCGCATGCCGGCCTCCTATTGCTCCTCGCCGAACAGATC
>QZKR01000145.1 GCA_003598065.1 Myxococcales bacterium
GCCGTCTGGGTGGGCGACGAAATCAACGTCGTCAATCCCCTGGGCGGCGGCCTCGGGCCGACCGGACCCATTCCGTCCTCCCAATATTTCCGCGTCGCCGGAATTTTCTACTCCGGGATGTTCGAGTATGATATGAAACTCGCGTTGATCGCCATCCCGGAGATGCAGAAATTCTCCTCGATGGAAGACGAGGTGACGGCGATCGAATTCAAGGTCGCGCCGGATCGCCTTTTCGATACGGACGAAATCGGCGAACGGATCGTCGCCGCGCTGGGCGGGTTCCCTTATAAGGTCCGCGACTGGCGCGAGATGAACCGCAATCTTTTTTCCGCGCTGAAGCTGGAACAGCTCGCGATGTTCGTAATCCTTACCTTTATCACGCTGGTGGCGGCGTTCAACATCGCCTCGACGCTGATTATGATGGTGATCGAAAAAACGAAGGAAATCGCCATTCTCAAATCGATGGGGGCGTCGCGGCGCACGGTGATGAAGATCTTCTGGGTCGAGGGGTTCATCATCGGCCTGGTGGGGACGTTCATCGGCGCGGCGCTGGGCCTGTGCATCTGCGCCCTGATCCCGGTGGTCGATCTGCAGCTGGACCAGCGCGTCTACTACATGACCTCGCTGCCGGTGGACGTGGAGCCGCTGCATTTCACGGCGATCGTCGGTTCGGCCCTGGCCATCTCCTGGCTGGCCACGCTGTATCCGGCCTGGCAGGCGGCGCGCATGAGCCCGGTGGAAGGATTGCGCCATGATTGACGCGAAGCCGGTCCAGGCCCAACCCAATCCGCTGGAGGCGATCATCGCCGTCGAGGGGCTCAAGAAAGATTACGCCCTCAATGGCAAGCGCATCGAAGTGTTGAAGGGCGTCGATCTCACGCTTCATCCCGGCGAGCGGGTGTCGATCGTCGGCAAGTCGGGCGTGGGCAAGAGCACGTTTTTGCACGTGCTGGGCACGCTGGACAAGCCCACGGCGGGGACGGTTCTCTTCGAGGGCGCCGACGTCTTCCGGCTCCCCGAGGCCAGACTGGCCCGCTACCGCAATCAGACGATCGGCTTCGTGTTTCAGTTTCACTACCTGCTGCCGGATTTCACGGCCCTGGAAAACGTCCAGATCCCGATGCGCATCGCCGGGCTGCCCTTGTCCGAGGCGCGCGACCGCGCGGCGGAGCTTCTGGAGCAGGTCGGCCTCGGCGACCGGCTGGAGCACAAGCCCGGCGAACTTTCCGGCGGCGAGCAGCAGCGCGTCGCCCTGGCGCGGGCGATGGTGATGCGGCCGAAGGTGCTTCTGGCCGACGAACCCACCGGCAACCTCGACGAGCAGACCTCCGAGGACATCCACGAGCTGCTGCTCGAACTGAACCAGCGCTACGACACGACGCTCGTCGTCGTCACGCATAACCGCCGGCTCGCCGACCGCATGGGGCGGCGGCTCGCGCTCGCGGACGGCGTCATTCGCAACCGGACGCAGGAGCCATGATGCGCGGGCGGATGGCGATCATCGTCGTGCTCCTCATGTTCGCGCTCCAGGCGCTCGCCCTGGCCGCCGAGGACGGCGTCATCGCCGGCGTCCGCATCCAGGGGTTGGCGCGCGTCGAGGAGGAGGCCGTGCGCCTCGCCATCGGCTCGCGCGCCGGCCAGCCCTATTCGCTGCGCGGCGTCCAGGACGACCTGAAGGCCATCTACGGCTTGGGCTACTTCATCGACGTCCAGGTGGACCGCCAGGACACGGACGAGGGCGTCTGGCTCACCTACATCGTCGAGGAGCGCCCGTCGATCAAGGAAGTGAAGATCGAAGGCAACGACGAGGTGGACGAGGACGACATCACCGAGGTGATCGACATCAAGCCCTTCTCGGTCTTGAGCTACGACAAGATCTACCGCAACATCGACAAGATCAAGAACGTCTACATCGACAAGGGCTTCTTCCTGGCCGACGTGGATTTCAAGCTCGTCCCCCAGGCCGACAACCAGACGACGCTGATTTTCCAGATCCGCGAGCACGCCAAGGTCGTGGTCAAGAAGATCATCATCCTCGGCAACAAGAAACTCACCGACGACGAATTGAAGAAGCAGATGCTTAGCAAGCCCGGCGACGCGCTCAGCTTCCTCACCAGCAGCGGCAACTTCCGCCAGGAGATGGTCGAGCGCGACGCCTACATGATTTCCACCTACTACGCCGACCACGGCTACATCAACGCCAAGGTCTCGTCGCCCAAGGTGTCGCTCTCCCCCGATCGCAAATGGGTCTACATCACGATCAAGGTGACGGAAGGCGAGCAGTATTTCATGGGCGAACTGGACTTCTCCGGCGACCTGCTCTTCCCCAAGGAAAAGCTGAAAAAGAAGATGACGTTGGAGAAGGGCGACGTCTTCAACCGTTCCCTGTTCATCAGGGACATGGAGGCGGTCTCCGCCCTCTACAAAGACCTCGGCTACGCCTACGCCAACGTCAGCCCCCTGACCACGCCGCACGAGGACAACAAGCAGATCGACATCGACATGCGCGTCCAGAAGGGCCGGAAAGTCTGGATCGAACGGATCAACGTCGTCGGCAACACGAAGACGCGCGACAAGGTGGTCCGCCGCGAGATGCGCATCGCCGAGGGCGACCTCTACAACGTCACGGCGATCGAGAAATCCAAGCGCAAGATCTACCAGCTCGGCTATTTCGAGAAAGTGGAGATCACCGAAGAGGCGGGCTCCGACGACGCCAAGATCGTGCTCAACGTCGAGGTGAAGGAGCAGCGCACCGGCACCTTCCAGCTCGGCTTCGGCTTCAGTTCGCTGGAGAGCTTCGTTTTCCAGGCGCAGATCAACCAGGCCAATCTCTTCGGCCGCGGCCAGACCCTGACCCTGAACGCGCAGGTTTCCAGCATCCGCAAGCAGTTCATGCTGCGCTTCTTCGAGCCGTATTTCCTGGACAGCAAGGTTAACTTCGGCTTCTCGGTCTTCAACCAGTCGATCACCTTCCCGCGCCAGGGCGAGATCGGCTCCTATTCGCGCACCAGCACCGGCGCGGACGTGACGCTCGGCTACCCGGTGTGGGAGGACATTTCGCTCTTCCTCACCTACTCCATCCGCGACGTGAACCTGGCCGTCGGCAACGACATCAACATCCATCTGTTCAAGAGCGGGCTGACCTCCAGCCTGCGCTTCACCACCCAGTACGATTCGCGCGACAACCGCCTCTTCCCCACCGACGGCATGCTGCACCAGGCCTCGGTGGAGGTGGCCGACTCCTGGACGGGTTCCGAGATCGAGTTCATGAAATACACGCTGACGTCGCGTTACTACTTCCCGGTCTACTGGAAGCTCGTGTTCTCGATGAACTACGAGGCCGGCTACGTGACGACGCTGGAGGAGCCCTTCGCCGACCTGCGCGGCAAGAAGGACTTCCCCGGCGTGCCGATCGCCGAGCGCTATCTGCTGGGCGGCATCTATTCGATTCGCGGCTTTGAATTCGGTTCGATTTCGCCTACCATCCAGATCATGACCCAGGACGACCCGGCCGGCTATCCGATCAAGTACCGGATCGGCGGCAACAAGATGTTCCAGGGCAACTTCGAGTTGGAGTTTCCGCTCATCGAGGTGGCCGGGATCAAGTGGGTGTTCTTCTACGACGCGGGCAACACCTGGAGCGAGGAACAGCAGTTCTTCTATCTGGGCCAGAGCGGCCAGAACGAGTTCGATCTGCCCCTGGGCCTTTATATGAGTTGGGGCTTCGGCTTCCGCTGGTACTCGCCGATCGGCCCGTTGCGCTTCGAATGGGGCCTGCCGATCACCAAGCGGCCGGAGGACGACGACATCGCTTTCGAATTCTCGATCGGGAATCAGTTCTGATACGGAGGGAGAAAAAACCATGGCACGCATTTCGTTGATCGTCTTCGCGGCGCTGGCGCTCGTCGTCGGCGTCGAGGCGGCGGCCCAGGCCCAGGCCAAGGTGGCCTACGTCGATCTGCAGCGGGCGCTGTTGGAAGTGGAGGAGGGCAAGAACGCCAAGGCCAGGCTCAAAGTGTACTTCGACGAGAAGCAGTCGCTTCTGGACGCCGAAAGCGACCGCATCAAGAAGCTAAAGGAAGAGCTTGAGCGCCAGGACATGATGATCACGCCCGACGCCAAGGCGAAGAAGGAAGAGGAATTCCAGAAGAGTCTGCTCGAAGTGCAGAAGCTCTACATGGGCCTGCAGAACGAGTTGAAGCAGAAGGAGTCGGAGGCCGTCCAGCCGATCCTCGACAAGATGGTCGAGATTCTGAAAGGCGTGGCGGAGAAGGACGGTTACGACCTGATCCTCGACAAAAACAGTTCGGGCATCGTCTACGCGCCGATGAAATACGACTTGACCAACGAGCTGATTCGGCTGTACGACGAGAAGTACGGCAAGAGCAAGGGCAAGAAATAAACGGCGCGCCATGAAGCTTCAGCGCATCGCCGAGTGCGTGGGGGGCCGGCTCTCGGGCGATCCCGAGATGGAGATCGTCCGCGCCAACACGCTCGCCGCCGCCGAGCCGGGCGAACTTTCCTATCTCACGCTCAACGAATACCGCGAGCAGGCGCTGACGACGCGCGCCTCGGCCGTTCTCGTCCGTTCGCTGGTGGAGGGCTGTCCGGCGGCGCAGATCGTCGTCGCCGATCCCTATCTCGCCTTCGCCCGCGCCATGCAGCTAATCTATCCGCCGGTCGCCCATCCTCCGGGCGTGATGTCGCCGTCCGTCATCGCCGAGGATGCGTCGATCGGCGAGGGCGCGACCGTCTACCCCTTCGTGTTCATCGGCAAGAGAACCCATATCGGCCGGCGCACGGTGATCCACCCGCACGTCTTCATCGGCGACGACGTGACCATCGGCGACGACGCGGCCGTCCATTCCCACGTCAGTATCCGCGAAGGCTCGGTCATCGGCCACCGCGCGATCCTGCAGAACGGCTGCCGCATCGGCTCCGACGGCTACGGCTTCGCCCGCGACGACGAAGGGCGGCATATCAAAATCCCGCAGATGGGCGTCGCCGTGATCGGCGACGACGTGGAGATCGGCGCCAACTGCTGCATCGACCGCGCCACGCTGGCGGAAACGAAAATCGGCCGCGGCACGAAGCTCGACAACCTCGTCCAGGTGGGACACAACGTCGTCGTCGGCGAAGACTGCCTGCTCGTGGCGCAGGTGGGCATCGCCGGTTCGTCGGTGCTCGGCCATCGCGTCACGCTGGCCGGGCAGGTGGGCGTCTCCGGGCATCTGACGATCGGCGACGACGCCACCGTCGGCGGCCAGAGCGGCGTCACCCGCGACATCCCGCCCGACGAGGTCTACACCGGCTATCCCGCCATGCCGCACGCCAAATGGGCCCGGCTGCAGCGGCTGCTCGCCCGGCTCGCCGCCTCCGAATCCCCCGACGACGAGCCTCGGCCGTGATCCATCCCACGGCCATTATCCATCCCGAGGCGCAAGTCGCCGAAACGGTTCGCGTCGGACCCTACGCCGTGATCGGCGCTCAGGCGCGCCTCGCCGATTTCTGCGTCGTCGGCCCGCACGTCGTCATCGAAGGCGAAACGACGATCGGCGAAGGCTGCATGATCTATCCCAACGCCGTCCTGGGCACGCCGCCGCAGGACGTGAAGTACGCCGGCGAACCGACGCGGCTGGAGATCGGCGCGCGCTGCACGATCCGCGAGGGAGTCACCTTCCATCGCGGCACGGTCCACGGCGGGGGCGTGACGCGCGTCGGCGACGACGGCTACTTCATGGCCAACTCCCACGTCGGCCACGACGCGCAGGTGGGCGGCGGCGTCATCATGGCCAACAGCGCCGCTCTGGCCGGGCACGTAACCGTCGGCGACGGCGTCGGTTTCGGCGGGCTGGCCGGAGTCCACCAGTTCGCCCGCATCGGAACCCTGGCCTTCATCGGCGCGGGGGCGATGGTGCGCCGCGACGTCTGCCCCTTCGTCGTCGCCAAGGGCGATCGGGCCGTGCAGACCAACATCAACCGCGTCGGCCTGGAGCGCCGCGGCTTTGCGCCCGACCGCATCCGCCGCATCGAGGAAGCCTATGGCTACGTCGTCCGGATCGGCGTCGAGCGCGGTTTGGAAAAACTCCTCGCCCTCCCCGATCCCGACGGCGACCTGGCCGTCATCGCCGCTTTCATCCGCGCCTCGAAGCTCGGACTTTCGCCGTTTCGGGAATAGCGCAACCACGCCGGGACCTTTCCCGCCTTAAACAACCTGGAAATCGCCGCCGCAGGCCAGGTGCGATTGCATCGGTTCGTCCGTCGCGCTATAGTCTGATCCAAGCGTCGATCTGTGGTTCTGTCATCGTTCAAGGGAGATCCGATGAATCGCCATCCAGCGCTGGCGGGAATTCTCGGAGCGGTTCTATTCGCGCTCGGTTGCTCGAGCGGACCCGAGCCGCCGCCCCCCGGCGACGAGGACGTCGATATCTTCGGCGAACTGCCCGTCCACGAGCTTTTAGCCTGCGATCGCCTGGAGTTTTCGGCCGCCGAGATCGGCCAGACGCAGGAGAAACCCTGCAAGCTGGAAGCGGTGGGCTTTCCCATAACCGTTTTCGCGGCGACTTTCTCGGCCGAGACGCCCAGTTCCTTCGCCATCGCCTCCTGGAAGGACGGCCAAGACCGCGAACTGTGGTCCGCCGATCCTTCCCAAAGCATCGTCATCGAGCCCGGCGCGCCGCATACGCTCACCGTGCGCTATACCGCCTTTTCCACCTGCGGCGAGCGCGGCGCGCTGCTTCTGGACACGACGCTTGCGGACCTGCAAATCCCGCTCGCCGCCGGAGCGGCGGCAGGAATCAGTTTCTCCGCCGAACCGGCGGTGCTCGATTTCGGCACGCTCGTCTACCCCGACGGCTCCTCACCCTCCCTGATTCTGTCGGTGACCATGAGGAACTCAGGCGACGGCGCCTTGAGCGTGAACTCCGCCCGCTTGGATGGGGCGGCGGCGACTCCCTTCCGCTTCGATCCTGCCGGAGACTGCCCGACGCCGTTGGAAATCGCGGCCAGGGGCGACCGCGCCTGCCGCGTCGAATACGCGCCCGACTCGTCCGGTCCGCATGCCGATCGGCTGCGGCTCGGAATCGAGTCCGGCGAAGCCGGCTGCACCGGCGCGGTCGAGCTCAAGGGCGACACCTGCACCCCCGCTTGCAGCGAAAAGGAATGCGGCGACGACGGCTGCGGCGGAAGCTGCGGCGTCTGCGACGCCGGCAAGGTGTGCTTCGAGTTCGCCTGCTGTACGCCCGATTGCCGCGGCAAGCAATGCGGCGACGACCTGTGCGGCGGCGACTGCGGACCCTGTCCCGGCGCGAACGACAGGTGCGAGGAGTTCCTCTGCGTCTGCGAGCGCAGCTGCCAGGGCCGGGAGTGCGGCGACGACGGCTGCGGCGGAAGCTGCGGCGCTTGTTTCGGCTCGACGTGCCGCAACGGCCGTTGCTGCCTCTGCGAAAGCGGCGCTTGTTGCGACGGCTGCTTCTTCTCTCCCTACGGCGAGTCCTGCGGCGACTCGACCTACGAATACCGCTGCAACGGCGACTGCGGCGGCGCGGTCGAGCGCCGCACCGTGAAGGAGGTCTGTTCGGGATCATCCTCGACCTGCGACGGAATCACCGAACCCGGCTCCTGGGTGGTTCGTCGGCGTTGCGATTCCGACGAACTCTGCGTCGAAGACGGCGCGTCCTCCGCCTGCCTCGACACCGATTCCTGCTGCGAAAACGAGTGCCAATGGGACGAGCGGCGCTGCGATTCCAGCCAGGCCTATCAGATCTGCGACAACTACGACGACGACGTCTGCTCCGAGTGGGGCGAGCCGGTGGCCTGTCCGTTCGGCAGCACCTGCAGCGCCGGTACCTGTCAATAGGGCGTTAATCGTCGATCAGGCTGGAATCGCCCGGTGAAACGCGCGGAATAACTGCGTATCTAGTGAATGAATTCCAGAAATTTCGGGTTCAGCAGCGTGCTTTCCAGGTCCAGCGCCTTGTAAAGCTGATCGCGTTGTTCCTGCAATCGGGCCAACGCCTGGCGCGCGGTTTCGGAATCCACTTCCTCGAACTGCCCCAATGCCTCGTAGATTTTCGCTTCCTCGTCCATGTCGGTTTTCTCGGCCAAGGACCTGGCCGCGCCGGAGACGGCGTTGAGGATCGTCTGCGCTTCCTCGCTCAACTCCACGTTGGCGGCCGGCGAGGCCGTCGCCGCGTGCTCCTTGCGGGTCGCGGCGGGGGTGTCGTCGGCCTTTTTCTCGGCCTTGGGCTGATAGGTGGTTTTTTGAACTGCACTGCTGATGATCTTGTCGGCGATGCGCATGGCAGACCTCACACAATTCCGTACATCAGCGACATCTTGCTGATTTCCTCGGAGACGGCGCCGTTGGCGGTATAGATGCGTCCGGCGCGCGAGGCTTTTTCCAGGGCCGCCGCCGCACCGGCGATGGCGGCCAGGGCGGCCTCGATCAATTTTCGATTCCCTGCGCTGATTTCCTGCACCTTGGCGGCCTGAGTTCTCAAGCGCCCTTGCAGTTCGAGCAGGGGAGCGGCGGTTTCCGGCTCCAGGCGTTCGATCAGAGCGGACAGGTTCGGCGACCGCTGCTCAAGGTCGATCTCGGCGGCCAGCCGTTCGGTTATTTTATGACACGCAGCGTCAAGATAGGAATGCTGCAGCACGAGCACTTCTTTTTGCTTGTTCAGGCTCGCCAGGGTGTCGGACCGCGACGTCAGCAGACATTGACGTTCGGCGGCAAGAATGGCCAGAAGGTCGTCCATGAGCGTGGCCTGCTCCGTGAGCACCGTCCTCAGTTCGAAGACCAGTTTCTTAGTCTTTACGCTCATATCTACGGCTTTCCACATCTTTCGGCGTCGGCCCGTCCGCCGCGCCGCCCGCATGGTTGGCTCGCCTCGTCGTATTAATCGGCATTTTTTGCCGCTTCTTCAGCATCTTTCATGCTTGGAGACGCTTTTCCGATTGGAATTCAGGGTATCCGGCATTGAAAGCGCCTCTGCGGTCGGTTATCATCGCTGGATGTCGGAGGTGCTTTTCGATGCTTCAAGCTTATTTCGCCGCCGTCTGGGAAGTGCTTCTCGATCTGTCTCCGGCGCTCCTGCTCGGTCTGCTCTTGGCCGGCCTGCTGCATGAATTTCTACCGAAGTCCATCGTCCGGGCGAAGCTTTCCGGTTCCACGACCAGGGCCGTCTTGAGCGCCGTGCTGATCGGCGTGCCGATGCCGCTCTGCTCCTGCGGCGTGGTGCCGGCGGCGCTGGGACTGAAGAACGACGGCGCTTCCAAGGGCGCGGCGACGGGTTTTCTGATCAGCACGCCGCAGACCGGCGTCGATTCCGTTCTCGTCTCGGCCTCCTTTCTCGGCTGGCCCTTCGCCTTGTTCAAGGTAGCCGCCGCCTTCGTCACCGGGATGATCGGCGGCGTGCTCGTCAATCTGACGGGCGCGGACGAGCCGGCCTCCCCCGCCCAATCGACCCAAGGCATCGAAGGCCTCTCCGGCGCGCGCCGGCTGGTCAACGTCGTGCGCTACGCGATCTTCGACTTGCTGGCGATGATCGATCTCTGGCTTGTGGCCGGCGTGGCGCTCGCCGCCTTGATCACGACGCTCATCCCGCCGGGCTACCTGTCGCAGATGGCATGGATACAGGGCATCGGCGGGATGCTGCTGATGCTGGCCATCGCCCTGCCGCTCTACGTCTGCACGACCAGTTCCGTTCCCATCGCCGCCTCGCTGATCGCGGCGGGGATGCCCACCGGCGCGGCGCTCGTCTTTCTCATGGCCGGGCCGGCCACCAACGTCGCCACGCTGGGCGCGGTTTATCGCGGCCTGGGCGGGCGGGTGCTGGCTATTTATCTCGGGACGGTCGCGGCGCTGAGCATGCTGTTCGGATCGCTTTTCAATTTCGTGCTTCCCTCCGCCCAGGCGGCGGGAGGCGAGCAAGCCCGCCACCATCATGCCGCCGGAGCGATCGACTACGTTGCAATCGCGGCGGCCGTCGCCGTCATCGCGCTCGTCGCGCTTCTGGTCGCGCGACGCCTCGTGCGGCGCGTCTCGGCGGCGCTTAGCGCGAAGCCGGAGGAGAACGACATGGAATTCACGCTCAAGGTCGGCGGCATGAACTGCCAGCACTGCGTCGCCAACGTCAAAAAGGCGATCGAAGCCGTCCCCGAGGTCGAGGAAGCGACGCCGGTGCTCGAAACCGGCCTCGTCCGCATCAAGGGCGGCAACCCCGACCGGGCCGCGCTGGCCAAGGCCGTCCTTGAAGCCGGCTACAAGGTGGAGACTCCCTGATTTCGGCAAGAACCGGATTCCAACGCTTCTTTCGCCGACATGTTATTAGCGGCTCTAAATCATAATTCCGACGAAAAACGCAACGCTGAGATGCTCTAATTCAGGTTCGACCGGCTCGATCAGTTCGTTTCCTTTCATCAGGAATCCCATCCACGGAACCCAAACCTCGACGCCGGCCTGAAAGGCGGACAAGGGTTCTAAATTGATTATAAAAGCCAATTCCGGCACGAGAAAGAGCCAGCGCAACGTGAAGCCCTGACCATCCGCTTTCTCAACGATGGACCCGCCGACGCTTCCGCCGTATTCAAGTTGGAATTTTCCCGTGGCGTCCAAGTCGAAGACGGTTCCCCATGTTCCCCTGAGGGCGACCCTCTTGGCGACGCCTTCTCCGAACCATGCGCCTCCCTGAACGATGGTGTAGAACAGATTTCCCCAATAGAGAGTGACGACTGAAAGTTCGCCCCCGCCGCCGTTCGCCGTTCCTGCCAACCCGCCCAACCGCAAGCCGGCCCAATGGATCCGGGTGGGCGTGCTCTCCGGCGTATATTCCGAATTTGGCGATTCGAGGGGGTCCGGGACGGCCTCCACAAGCGGCGAAGAAGGATCCCTTGCCTCTGTTTCAGCATAGAGATTCGAGAGACCGCCGAGCGCGAGGAAGAAGACCATCCCCAACGCCGCAGCCCAGCTTGTCCGTATCGCGCCCGGCAGTGAAATCATCCGTGTCTCTATTCCAGTGGCGTCATTATAGGCGTTCGCTTGGGATTAAGCAAACGGCGGACGACAACGGGCGGACAACGCCGGAAGCTTGTTTCCGCCGTCCGGATGTGGTAACAACAAGGCAAAATCGCTGCGCGCAAGAGACGTGGGCGCGTCCTCGGAGGTCGGCATGGAAGGATTTTTCGAAGCCTTCGGATGGGTGCATTTCTGGATCATCCTGGGCATCGTCCTGATCGGCGCCGAAGTGCTGACCGCCGGCTTCTTCGTCCTGCCCTTCGGCCTGGGCGCGCTGATCACGGCGCTTTTCGCCGGGCTGGGGCTGCCGCTGACCGCCCAATGGGCGCTGTTCGCCGTTTCTTCCTTCGTCATGCTGTTCGTCATCCAGAAGGCCGTCAAGCGCTGGTTCGGGCGCAAGGAAGGAGCCGATTACAAAACCAACGCCCAGGCGCTCGTCGGCCGCGAGGCCGTCGTCGTCGAGCCGATTGAGGGAACGTTGAAGGCGGGCGCAGTGAAAGTGGGGGGCGAGGTCTGGGGCGCGGTGGCCGAGAATCAGGCCGCCTTCGACCGCGGCGAGGCGGTGTGCATCCTCGCCGTCGGCGGCGCGCGCGTCACCGTAGGGCCGCTCGGCGCGCCCAAGAATTGAACCGGTTCATCAACCCAGGGAGGTTCCAATGGCGGGCGCAATCATGTTCATTTTCCTGTTTGTGCTGTTTCTGGTCGTGGTGCTGTTTATCAAGGGCATCATCGTGGTGCGCCAGGCGGAGGCGGTGATCGTCGAACGGCTGGGCAAGTTTCACCGGGTGCTCGGCTCCGGCCTGCACTTCATCGTGCCGGTCTTCGACACGATCCGCATCTTCCGCCTAGATGGCCGATACCGCAAACGCATCGACCTGCGCGAGCTGGTGATGGACTTCCCGCCCCAGCCGGTCATCACCCACGACAACGTGACGATGCAGGTCGATTCCGTGATCTACTACCAGATCTCCGATCCCGGAAAGGCCAGCTATGAGATCGAGGATCTCTCGCTCGCCATCCGCCAGCTGGCCATCACCAACCTGCGCAACGTGATGGGCGAGATGGACCTCGACGAGACGCTCACCTCGCGCGAGCGCGTCAACACCAAGCTGCGCATCGTGCTGGACGAGGCCACCGACAAGTGGGGCGTGAAGGTGACGCGCGTCGAACTCAAAAATATCAGCCCGCCGCACGAGATCGAGGAGGCGATGGCCAAGCAGATGAAGGCCGAGCGCGAGCGGCGCGCCACGGTCACCGAGGCCGAGGGCATCAAGCGCTCCCAGATTCTCAGGGCCGAAGGCGAGCGCGACAGCGCCGTCGCCAACGCCGAGGGCGACAAGCAGGCCACGATCCTGCGCGCCGAGGCCGAGGCGGCCGCCATCGAGAAGGTCGCCATCGCCAACGCCGACGCGATCCGCGTCGTCTTCAAGGGCATCCACGACGGCCGACCGACCAAGGGCCTGATCGCCATCAAATACCTAGAAGCGCTGGAGAAAATCGCCGACGCGAAAAGCGCGAAAGTGTTCATCCCTTACGAAGCGACGGGCATCCTCGGGGCCGTGGCCTCCATCGGCGAAATTCTCAAGGAGAAGAACGCGTCCAGCGAGGAGTAGCCGACACGGGCCGCGGGCGGCGCGCCTTCGCGGCGTTGACACCGCTTCCGCAAGACGATACGCTAGGAAACATGACGCATCACGCACCGACGCCGCGCGGACGGCGGATCGCCCGCTTGCCGCTCGCCTTCGCCCGCCGCTGGCTTGGGCCGGGGTTCGGCTTGCTGGCGCTGATCGCCGGCTCTTCCTGCCAGGACCAGCCGGCCGAAGATGGCAGGGGACGCTGCAAGAGCGACGCCGATTGCCCTTCCGACGCCTATTGCGACACCGGGGCCGGCGTGTGCATCGTCACCGCCTTCGCCTGCAACGAACAAAACGGTTGTCCGGACGGCTTCGTCTGCAATCTCGACACGCTCTTTTGCGAACCGGCGAACGACGACGATCCCTGCCCCGAAGGTCTGGTGCGCGTGGATGGGGCCTGCGTCGCCCCCGAGTGCCGCGCCGACGCCGACTGCCCGCTCGATCACGTCTGCGACGGCGAAACGTATCGTTGCGTCGATTCGGCCTCGATCGGCTGCGCCTCGTCGGACGAGTGCCCCGAACCGCTCGTCTGCAAGTCGGGCGTGTGCCGCCACTGCTCCCGGGACGCCGACTGCCCGCCGGACAAGCGCTGTCTGGTCGGCGAGGGCGGGGAACCGGCCTGCGCGTCCTTCGCCTGCCGCGGCGACTTCGACTGCCGCGACGGCTGGTGGTGCCACGCCGCCTCCAACGCCTGCCGGCCCCCCTGCGCCGCCCACTCCGACTGCGACTCCGGCTTCGCCTGCCGGGACAACCGCTGCATCCTTCCCGTGCCGGAGTGCGACACGGATTGGGATTGTCCCGACAGGAAGCTTTGCACACCGCTCAAACTCTGCGAACCGGGCCCGGCCTGCCAGGGCGACGCCGAATGCGGCTCAACCCGCGTCTGCGCGCCGGGGGACGGCGTCTGCATCCCCGGAGGCTGCTTCGCCGACGCCGAGTGCGAAGGCGGGCGGCTGTGCGATCCCGGGACGCACGAGTGCCGTTTCGCCAGCCGCACGGGTTCGGTCTGCGGCGACTCGGAGCAATGCCTCAGCACCGACACCTGTTACCGCAACTTCTGCCGCCGGCTGTGCGACCCCTATGCGGCGCAGTGCCCCGAAGGCGAGCTTTGCGGCCTCGTGCTGGACAGCGACGCCGGCCGCGCCCCGCTCTGCCTGCCCAACGTCGGCGGGGCGGGCGCAGGCGAGTCGTGCACGAGTGAGCTGTCCTGCCGGCACGATCTCATCTGCCACAATTTCAGATGTCTGACCGTGTGCGATCCCATGGAAAACGCGCCCCCCTGCGGGACGGGCGAGGTCTGCCTGCCCAACGAGGCGTGGGGCGTCGGACTCTGCCGCACGCCGCCCTGCGATCCGGAAACGAATCCCTGCCCCGACGAACTCGCCTGCTACGAGGGCGATTGCGTCCAGTGCACGGTGGATGCGCATTGCCCTTATCGCTACGTGTGCGAGGCGGGCGAATGCAAGACGGGTTGCGTCATCTCGGGCTGCGAAGGAATCAACGAGTTCTGCAACACGCAAAGCGGCCGTTGCGAAGGCTACTGTTCGCCGGTCTGCGACGACGGCTACGTTTGCGAGGACGGCGAATGCAAACCGGCCTTCTGCGATCCGCCTTGCCTCGCGCCGGCCCAATGCGAGCGCGGCCGTTGCATCTTGCCGCCCGATTGCCGCATCTCGGGCTGCCCCGACGAGCGCTGGACCTGCAACCTTTCGACGGGCGTCTGCGATCCGCCGGAATGTCCGGTCTGCCCGCCCGATTATTGCTGTTCGGACCTGACCGATTACCGCTGCTCGCCGGTCTGCTACACCTGCGCCCCCGAGGTCGAGGACGGCTCCTGCCCCTCGGGCCGTCTCTGCCTGGAGGGACAGTGCGTGTCGATCCCTTGCGTCAATGCCGGCTCCCTGTGCGGGGCGGTCGCGCCGCTTTCCGGCACGCCCTGCTGCCAGGGCGCGGTCTGCTGCGAGGTGTTCCCCGGTTCGGGCGGCGTCTGCTGCACGGACTGCGATCCCGACGGAACGTGCCGTGACTAGGCTCGCGGTTTTCGATCTGGACGGCACGCTCGTCGATTCGCGGCGCGACGTAGCCCAGGCGGTGCTGCACGGGCTGGCGGCCGTCGGCGGAAACGCCGTACAGGAAACGGCGCTCTACGCCTGCATCGGCCGCCCCCTGGACGACATCTTCCGGGAGCTGCTCGGCGGCGACGACGACGAGGCGCGCGTGCAACGGGCGGCCGACGCTTACCGTACTTATTATTTCGACCACTGCGCCGACCACACCACGCCCTACCCCGGCGCGCGCGAGGCTCTGGCCGCGCTCGACGGGCGCTGGACCAAGGCGGTGTGCACCAACAAACGGACCTACATGGCGAAGCGTCTCCTCGACCTTCTCGACCTGTCGCATCATTTCGGCGTCGTGCTCGGGGCGGACGATCTTCCGCACAAGCCCGATCCGGCGATGCTCAAGTCGATCATGGATCGTTTCGCAGCGGCGCCCGCGACGACGGTGATGATCGGCGACACCTGGATGGACGTCGAGGCGGGCCGCCGCGCGGGCGCGAAAACCTGCGGCGCGGCCTTCGGCGACGGCGCGCGCGCCGAACTGCTCGAAGCCGGACCGGACCGGATCATCGAGGCGTTCGCCGAACTGCCCGACGCGCTACGGGCGCTGACGGGCGAGTGAAATGGAGAAGGCGCGCATGGAACGGGTGCGACTGTCGATCGCCGGACGCGTACAGGGCGTCTTCTATCGCGCCAGCGCCGCCGAGGAAGCCCGGGCGCTGAGGCTTACGGGCTGGGTGCGCAACCTCCCCGACGGCCGCGTCGAGGCGCTGGCCGAGGGACCGACGGAAGCCGTGGAACGGTTTATCGCCTGGTGCCGCCAGGGACCGCCCATGGCGCACGTTGACGATATCCGGATCGAGCGCGAACCGGCCACGGGCGAGTTCGCCGATTTTTCCATCCGCCGCTGACAACGGAGAAGAGGCCATGGGCCAGGACAAAGAAGACCGGGAAAAGAAAAGCTGGCGCGACATCGACCGGAAACGGGACAAGAGCCGGCACGCGGGAGGCGGCGAGGACCGCGAGCGGAAACAAGACCAGAAGCTGGAAAATTCCACCGCCTACCAGAACTACAAGCAGGACTTAGGCAAGCTTTTCTCCGGCGGCGAGGTTCCCGATTACCTCAAAGAGATCGCGCCGCAAGCGGCGGAGGGCGCATCGGCGGGTACGCTGAAACTCATCGGCGCGATCGTGCGCGCCAGCGACGACGCCGAACTCGATCAGGCGATGAAAGCTTATCTTGCCGAACGGCAGGATTTCCCCGACGATTTCGACCTGCTTTTGCGGGCTCTCGATTACGAGAGCGACCCCGTGCGGCTGACGATCCTGCGGCAGCTCGACCGGCTGCAGAAAGAGTTCCCCATCCCCCACCGGCGGCAGTTCGCGCTCAAGCTCGACTCGATCGCCATGCTTTCGGACGACGACGACGTCGTGCCGCTGGCCGGCGCGCTGGCCAAGCGGCTGCGCTGACGCCGCGCCGTGTGCCATAGTCTCACGACCGAAGGTCGGGAGGCTGTGCCCATCCGACGCAGGCGTAGCGGCGTAGGATGGGTAACTTGTTACCCATCATCCATTTTCTTGCTTTCCGTTATGTCGAAGCGTCACCTTCCCCCCATGAAGGAGGGTGGCCTGCGTGAAGGTGTGGCATGCCTGGAGCCCCGCGACAGGCATGTACTACAAAAGCATGCTTGTCGCAAGCTCCAAGCATGGCACGCCGGCGCGCCCGCATGAATCATCCACATTGACGTGACACGTCTGACTTTCGCGATCTTCTGATTTACGCCAGCGCGCGGCCTTCGGCGAAGGCGGCGAGGTTGATGGCGAGAATTTTTTCGGACAGGCGGCGCTTGAGCGCCTCCAGCCACGCCTCCTCCGGAAAATCGAGCATCCTGGAGAGCAATCCTAGCAGGATGACGTTCACCACGCGCGGATTGCCGACCCGCCCGGCGATTTCGGCGGCCGGCGTCAGGTAGAGGCGCGAAAAACGCGCCCGCAGTTCGTCGTCCACGTTCTCCGGGTAGCGTTCGAGGCTGGTGGCCGTGGTCAGCGAGTGGATCGTCTGATCGTTGACGATGGCGACCGTGGCCGGATGGCAGAACTTGAGCCAGCGCAACGGTTCGAGCTTCTCGAAGGCGAGCAGGATGTCGGTCTCGCCGGAGGGGATGATCGGCGCATGCACCTTCGGGCCGAAGCGGACCATCGAGTTGACGCTGCCGCCGCGCTGGGCCATGCCGTGCACCTCGCTCTTCTTCACGTCGAAGCCGGCGTCGAGCGCCACCATCGACAGCACTTCGCTGGCCAGGATGATGCCCTGACCGCCGACGCCGACGACGAGGATGTTCGTTGTCTTTCCGCTGGAGGTCATGGCCGGCCTCCTTTCTTCGGCGCTTGGGCGCGTTTCTGCGCCTCGGCTTTCTTCGCGGCCCGCTCGGCGAGGATCGCCGGCTTCTCGGCCTGATGCGCCTCTTCCCGGTCGCTGCGGTAGATCGCCTGGAACTTGCACATCTGCGCGCAGAGGCTGCAGCCGACGCAGAGCGCTTCGTCGATCGAGGATTTCTTCAGATCGGCGTCGAAGATCACCGCCGGGCAGCCGACCGTGGCGCACTGCCGGCAGCCGACGCACAGGTCGCGGTCGCCGCGGTAGGGCGATTCTTTCGTGCGCGCCCATTCGACGCACTCGCGCCGCGTGATGACGACCGAAACCTCGTCGTAGGCCCAGTGTTTCTGCAAAACGGCCCGCATCCCGGCGATGTCCCAGGCGTCCACCTCGTCCACATGGCGCACGCCGCAGGCCTTGACCAGCGCGACGAGGTCGATCTTGTGCGTCGGCTCGCTCAAGAGCGTTTTGCCGGTGACCGGGTTGTTCTGGTGGCCGGTCATCGCCGTCACGCGGTTGTCGAGGATGCAGACGACGAACGGGGCTTTGTTGTGCACGGCGTCGATCAGGCCGGTGACGCCGGAATGCATGAAGGTGCTGTCGCCGATGGCGCAGGCGAGGCGTCGTTCTTCGCCGGCGCGCGCCTTGGCCATGCCGATTGAGGCGGAGATCGACGCGCCCATGCAGATGCAGGTGTCCATCGTCGAGATGGGCGGCAGGGCGGCGAGCGTGTAACAGCCGATGTCGCCGAAGACGGTGGCCTTCTCCTGCTTCAAGGCGGTGAAGACGCCGCGATGCGAGCAGCCGGCGCAGAGAGCGGGCGGACGCGCCGGAATCGGCAGCTCCGTTTTCAATCCCTCGCGCGGCGTCTCGCCGAAGGCGAGGCGGACACGATCCGCGTTCAACTCACCGATCAGTCCCGTCTTGTCCTTGCCACCGGCGATGTTTACGCCCGCCGCCTTGAGCTGCTCCTCCAGGTAGGGGTCGCCTTCCTCGACGACGTACACCCGTTCCAGGTCGGCGGCGAAAGTTCGGGCCAGTTCGACGTTCAGGGGAAAAGTGAGGCCGTACTTCAAAACCGGCGCGGCGGGAAACGCTTCGCGCACGTAACTGTAGGCGACGCCGCTGGTGATGTAGCCGATTTTCCCCTCGCCGGGCTCGATGCGATTATAGGGGCAGGTCAGGCCGTAATCGCGCAGCGCGGCGGTGCGCGCCTCGACGACCGGATGCCGCTTGCGCGCGTTCACCGGCAGCATGACGTACTTGGCGAAGTTCTTTTCGTACGGCCGCAAGGGGACGTCCTGCCGCTCGCCGAGTTCGACCACGCCCTGAGCGTGGCAGATGCGCGTCGTGACGCGCAAGAGGACGGGCGCGTCGTGCGCCTCGGAGAGTTCGAAGGCCGCCTTGACGAAAGCCAGCGCCTCGGCGGAGTCCGACGGTTCGAGCATCGGCACCTTCGCCGCCCGCGCGTAGTGGCGGTTGTCCTGTTCGTTCTGCGAGCTGTGCATTTCCGGATCGTCGGCGGAGACGATGACCAGTCCGCCGTTGACGCCGGTATAGGAGAGCGTGAACAGGGGGTCGGCGGCGACGTTGAGCCCGACGTGCTTCATCGCGCACAGCGCCCGCGCGCCGCCGATCGCCGCGCCGCCGGCGGTCTCCAGCGCCACCTTCTCGTTGATCGACCACTGGGCGCGGATTTCCTTGTAGCGCCCGCAGGTCTCCATAATCTCGGTGCTCGGCGTGCCGGGATAGGCGGCCGCGACGCGCACGCCCGCTTCCCATGCGCCGCGGGCGATGGCTTCGTCGCCGGACAGGACGGCTTTCATCGCTTGCCTCCTCGGTCGCGTTACTGATTGCGGTAGGCTTTGTAGCTCTTCGCTTTTTCCTGGCCGCGCAAGACGCGCAGGGCGCCGGCGGCCAGCGCTTCCATCTCCATCTCGCCGGGCACGACCTCCACCGGCGCGAACACGACGACGCGCTCGGCGATCAGCCGCACGAAGCGTTCGGAATAGGCCAGCCCGCCGGTGATGGCGATGATCGACGGGCCGCCGCAGGCGATGGCCATGGCGCCGATTTCCTTCGCCACCTGATAGGCCATGGCGCGGTAGACGAGATCCGCCTGCCGGTCGCCCAGATCGATGCGCCGCTCGACTTCGCGCAAGTCGGCGGTTTTCAGGTGATCGACGAGACCGCCCTTCTTGGTGAGCCGCTCGATGACCTGGTTGTGCGTCGCCTCGCCGCCGAAACAGAGCGAGGCGAGGCCCGTGGTGGGCACGCCGCCGGCGCGCGCCGGCGAAAACGGCCCCATTTCGTTGGGGTTGCTGACGTCCACGGCCCGGCCCTTGCGGTGCGCCGAGACGCTGATGCCGCTGCCGAGATGGACCACGACGAGATTCGTTTCCTCGTATTTCACGCCGCGCCGCTCGCAGACGATCCGCGCCACGTAGCGGCTGTTGAGGGCGTGCCAGAGCGAATGGCGCGGCAGGCCGGCGAGACCGGAGACGCGCGCCGCGTCGTCCATCTCGTCCACGCTCACCGGATCGACGACGTAGGCCGGCTTGCCGCGGTAGCTCGCCAGCTCCAGCGCCATGATGCAGCCCAAGAGGCTCGGGTGATCGGCCGAGACGCGCTCCGCCCAGATGTCGGCCACCATCGTTCCGTCGATCAGGTAGACGCCGGCCGGCAGCGGCGTCAGCGGCCCGCCGCGCGAGACGACGGCTTTCAACTCGTTCAGGTTCAGCTTCCATTCGCGCAGCGTCGCGTTGACGGCCTCCTGGCGGTACGGAAGCTGGTCGAGCGTCTTGGAGAAGAACGACAGATCCGCCGGATCGTGCTCGAGCGTCGCCGACAGCGCTTCCCGCTCGCCCTCGAAATAGGCGAGCCGGGTGGTGATCCCGCCGGGATTGATGACGAGCAACCGTTCAGCAGGCATCGGACCTCCGCTCGGGCAACATGGCGATGGCGGCGGCGATCGAACAGAGCCGGGTTTTCGGCGCGTCGCCGCGGGAAAGGGCGACGATCGGCGCGGAAGCGCCGACGACGACGCCCGCTCCCGATCCGCCCTGGAGGATGAGGGCCTTCGTGCTCGCGTTGCAGGCGGTGATGTTGGGCGCGACGATGACATCGACGTTGGCCGCCACTTCGCTATCGACGCGTTTGACGCGCTTCGCTTCGAGGCTCAGGCACAGGTCCATCGCCAGCGGCCCCTCGACCACGACGTCGCCGAACGCGCCGCCCTGCGCCATCTCGACGATCCGCCGCCAGTCCATCGTCTCCGGGTCGCCTTCCTTCACCCGCTCGACGTAGGACAACAGGCCGATCTTCGGACGGCGATATCCCAGCCGATGGAACGCCTGGGCGGCGTTTCTCACGATCCGCACCTTCTGCTCGAAGCTCGGTTGCACGGTGAGCCCGCCGTCGGTCGCGCCGAAAAGCTTCGGATAGGAGGCGATCTCGACGAAGGCGATATGGGAGAGAATGCCGTTCTTGGGCAGACCCTGGCTGTGTTCCAGCACCGCTTTGAACAACGTGCTCGTCTGCATCTGACCCTTCATCAGCAATTCGGCCTCGCCGTCGCGCAGGACCTGCACCGCCCGGCGCGCGGCGTCGCAATCGTCGCCGGCGGCGTGGACGACGCGCCAGCCTGGCGGCAGGCCGAGCCGCCCCACGAGCGCTTCGATCCGCCGGCCGTCGCCGACGAGAACGGGCTCGACGAGCTCGTCCTCCCAGGCCATGCGCAACCCTTCGAGGACGGACTCCTCCTCGGCGCGGGCGACGGCCACCGTGCGCCGACCGCGCACCTTGGCCACCCCGATCAGCTCGTTGAAATTGCGCAGGATCATTCTAGCTCCCGGCGTCTTTGGCGGCAAGCAGGGGAGGACGCCGCTCCCCAGGTCGGCGACAACGGCCGCCCAACGCGTTCAGATGTAGAGCCGGTCCCGGTCTACGTCGTCGCGCAGGATGCGCAACTCCTCGTCCGTCGGTTCCTCGTTCCGGCCCACTTTGGCCGGAACGATCGGTTCGAAACCCGTATTCGCCCTCACTTCGTCCACGGTCACGCCCGGATTGAGGGCCGACAGCCGCATCCGGCAGGTGTCCGGGTCGAAATCCATCGTGCAGAGATGCGTCACGACGCGGTATGGCCCCGTTCCCTTGGCGAGGCCGGCTTTCTCCCGCGTCCCGGGCCCGGAAAGGTAGCCCGGCGTGGTGAGAAAGTCCAGCTTGGGCACGAAGCTGCGCGCCGACTGGCGCATGATGATGATCGTCCGCCAGCAGGAGGAGCCGACGTCGTTGCCGCCGCCCGAGCCGGGCAGGCGCACCTTGGGCCGGTCGTGCTCGCCGATGACCGTGGTGTTCAGGTTGCCGTAGGGGTCGATCTGCGCCCCGCCTAAGAAGCCGTATTCGATGAAGCCGCGTTGCGCCGCCTCCATGATGTCGGTGATTCCCGAGGCGTGCAGGCTCTTGTTGTAGGTGCGCATGTCGCCCACGGCCAACGGCAGCTTCTCCAGAATCGCGCCCGTGCCGCCGAACTCGAAGACGGCGGTGAGCTGCGGCGCGTGCCGCTTCTGGGCCAGGGCGGCGGCGAGCATCGGAATGCCCGTGCCGATGAAGGCGGTGCTTTTGTCGGCCATCAGCCGGCTGGCCAGGCAGATCATCAGTTCCGTGCCGTTGTAACGCGCTTCGGCCATGATCAGCCTCCCTGGATGCGCAGCGCCTGCAGGCGCTCGCGGCCCACGAGGTTCATATACTCCTCGTGGTCCTTGACCCCGTAGACCCACTTGTCGAGATAGGCCTTCACCTTCCCCGGATCCTTCGATTCCTCGAAGTAGCTGCGGATGTGCTGTTCGTCGCGCTCGTAGAGGCCGTTCATTTCGCCGGGGTGCGAGCCGAAGGGAGCATGGACCACGGCATCGACGACGTAATAGGGGATGATCGTCCGGTCCGGATGGGCGCGGATGACCGACTCATCGACAATCTGTTCGGCGGAGACGATCAGCGTCTTGGAGGCGCGCGCCATCTCGGCGGCGAAACCGGTGATGCCGTCGATCTGGCAGTTGCCGTACTTGTCGGAGCGGTTGACGTGGATGATCCCCACGTCGAGCACCAGGGCGGGAATCAGGCAGATCGGCAGACCGGTGAAGGGGCATTCGATCACCTTCGCCGCCGAGTATTTCAGCGTGTCCGAGCCGAGCATCGAGCGCACGGGCAGGAACGGCACGCCCATCGCCGCCGCCTTGAAGCGCCAGGCCAGGGCGGCGTTGGACCATTCGGTCACGGTCTTGACGTAGCCGCCCTCCACCGCCCGCCGCAGGTTGTTGGAGACGCCGTAGACTTCCAGACCGATGTAGGTCCAGTCCATCTCCGTGATGCAGTTGGCGGCGGCCAGAAGGTCGGCCTCGTAGACGCCCTGGGCGGCCGAGCGCAGTTTGGCGAAGCCCTGGCGGATCAGTTCGCGCGTCAGCGACATCGGGCAGCGCACCGTGCCGTACAGTTCGATGCCGACGTAGTCGCCCTCGCGGATGTGGCGGCGGATCGCCTCGTGCTCGTCCAGCCGCTTGTCCACCAGCGCCTTGTTTTTCCGCCGGTTGTGGGCGCGGAACTCGTCGAGGTCGAAGGGCTGGATCAGCTTGCCCTGCCCCTCTTCCAGAATACGGATGGTCCTTTCGCTCATGGCCGTCGCCTTGCATGGGCGGCGCGGACGGCAGGTCCGCGCCGTCGTTTCCGATCAGCCCCGGCCCTCGGGCCGCAGCCACGTTTCGTAGCTCATCTCCGCCAGGTGCTTGTAGTAATTGTAGCGGTTGACGACGAAGCGCTGCCCTTCGGCGAACAGTTCCTCCGCCCGCTCCGGCCGCTCGTCGGCCAGCCGCGCGAAACGCCGCTCGCCCATCAGGAAGTCCTTCAACGGCGCGGTCGGCTCCTTGGAGTCCAGAAGCAGCGGGTTCTTGCCCTGCAACAGCAGGCGCGGGTCGTAGCGGTAGAGCAGCCAGTAGCCGGAATCGACCGCCAGCTTGCCGTACTTCGGCCCCTGCGCCATGTGGATGCCGTGTTCGATGCAGGTGGACCAGGCGACGACGAGCGAGGTTCCGGGATACTCGATCGCCTCGCGCATCGCCTTGATCGTGTGGTTCATGTCGGCGGAGAAGTTCACCGAGGCCACGTAGGCGCTGCGATAGCTCATCGCCATCAGGCCCAGGTCTTTCTTGTGCACTTCCTTGCCGGCGGCGGCGAATTTGGCGATGCCGCCCATGAAGGTGGACTTGGAGCGCTGGCCGCCCGTATTGGAGTAGACCTCGGTGTCGAGCACGAGAATGTTGACGTTCTTGCCCGAGGCGACGACGTGATCCAGGCCGCCGTAACCGATGTCGTAGGCCCAGCCGTCGCCGCCGACGATCATCACGGCGATTTCCGTGAGATAGGAGGCGAGTTCGCCGAGCTGGGCGAGCGGCGAACCGGCCGGCGCATGGGCGGCCAGGGCGCGCAATTCCTCGGCGGCCGCCTTCGAGGCGGCGTAGACCGCTTCGTCCGCCTGTTGGTCGGCAAGCGGCGCGATGCGTTTGAGGACGTCGCGCGCGCGGTCGTCCGTGGACGAATCGGCAAGCAGCTTGTCCTTGAGCACGACGGCCGTATGTTGCAGGTGCTCCACGCCCAGCCGGATGCCCAGGCCGAACTCGGCGTTGTCCTCGAACAGGGAGGACGCCCAGGCCGGGCCGCGCCCCGCCGGGCTTTTCGTGTAGGGTACCGTCGGAGCCGTGCCGCCGTAAATCGAGGAGCAACCGGTGGCGTTGGCCTGGATGATGCGCTCGCCGACCAGCTGCGTGGCCAGTTTGATATAGGGCGTCTCGCCGCAGCCCGGGCAGGCGCCGGAGAATTCGAACAGCGGATCCTTGAGCTGCACACCCTTGATCGTCTTGTTGCCGGCGAATTTCGGGTCCGACGGCGGCAGCCGCAGGAATTCCTTTTCCGTCGC
The DNA here is from genome assembly GCA_003598065.1 of Myxococcales bacterium. Lineage (GTDB taxonomy): Bacteria > Myxococcota_A > SURF-8 > SURF-8 > SURF-8 > SURF-8. The sequence goes on from QZKR01000145.1 coordinate 24,050, forward strand.
GCGCGCCGCTTCCAGGACCTCGCCCTTCGGCACGAGCTTCACCGACCGCTCGCCCGAGGCCTTGTCCACGCCGATGCACACCTGCGTGCAGACGCCGCAGCCGGTGCAGTCGTCGGCGAACACCTGGACGCGGAACACGTCGTCGTCCGTCGCGCCGACCGCCTTGAGCGGAATCGTGGCGAACGCCTCCGGGGAGAGCTTGATGTCGCTTTTCCTGAACGTCCTGGTGCGGATCGCCGCGTGCGGGCAGACGAAGGAGCAGCGGCCGCACTGGACGCACAACTCGGCGTTCCAGAGCGGCGCCTGCGTGGCGATGGAACGCTTTTCGTAGCGCGCCGTCCCCGTGGGGAAGACGCCGTCGGCCGGCACGGCGGAGACGGGGATCTTGTCGCCTTCCAGATGCGTGATCGGGTCGATGACATCCTGCAGCATCGGGCGGATGGATTCGTCGCCGGGCAGCGGCTCAAGCTTGGCCGGCAGCGGGCGCGCCTCGCCGACCTGCTTCGGAATCGGGATTTCGACGTAGGCGTCCAGGCCGCGCCGGTAGGAATCCATATTGAGCTGAACGACCTTCTCGCCTTTCTTGCCATAAGTCTTGCGAACCGCCTTTTCCACCGCGCCGTTGACTTCCTCCTGCGGCAGGACGCCCGTGATCTTGAAAAAGGCCGCCTGCATCGTGGTATTGATGCGGCCGGGCATGCCCAGGTTATCGACGATCTTGTTGGCGTCGATCGCGAACAACCGCGCCTTCTTCTCGATCATGATTTTCTGCTCGCGCTCCGGGAAGGAGGCGAAGACCTCCTCCGGCGGCAGGTCGGTGTTCAAGAGCACCACCCCGCCCGCCTGCAAGCCCTCCAGCAATTCATACTTGCCTAAGAATTCCTTGTTGTGGATGGCGACGAAGCCGGGTTTGGTGACCAGGTAATGCGATTTGATCGGCGACTTGGAAAAGCGCAGGTGGCTGATCGTCGTGCCGCCGGCTTTCTTCGAGTCATAGACGAAATGCGCCTGGACGCATAAATCGCTGTGGTCGCCGATGATCTTGATCGAGTTCTTGTTCGCGCCGACCGTGCCGTCGGAGCCCAGGCCCCAGAATTTGAAGCGCTTCACCTCGGCCGGTTCGGTGTCGATCTCTTCCGGAATCGGCAGCGACAGGTGCGTCACGTCGTCGGTGATGCCGACGGTGAAGCCGTGAATCCACTTTTCCGGCGGGTTGTCCTGCATGTGGCGCACGACGGCGTTGACGTGCGTCGGCGTGAAGTCCTTCGACGACAGACCGTAACGGCCGCCGATGACCGCCGGAGCATCGGCGCGCAAGCCGCGCCGCACGCCCTCGGCGAAGGCGGAGGCGACGTCCTGATACAGCGGCTCGCCGACCGCGCCGGGCTCCTTGGAACGGTCGAGCACGGCGACGCGCCGCACCGTTTTCGGCACGGCGGAGAGGAAGGCGTCGATGCCGAAGGGCCGGAAAAGGCGAACCGTCAGGAGGCCGAGCTTGAGGCCGCGCGCGGCGTTCAGGTAAAGGATGGTCTCCTCCGCGATTTCCGCGCCGCTGCCCATGGCCACGAAAAGCGTGTCGGCCTCCGGATGGCCGTGGTACTCAAAGGCGCGGTAGCGCCGGCCGGTGAGGTCGGCGAATTTATGGAAGACGGCGTCCAGATAGCCGGGCAGATCCTTATGAAAGCGGTTGCGCGCCTCGGCTCCCTGGAACCAGATGTCCGGGTTCATCGCCGTGCCCTTGAGCACGGGCCGGTCGGGGTTGAGCGCCCGCTCGCGGAAGCGCTTCAAGGCCGCCTCATCGACCAGGGCGCGCATCGTGTCGTTGTCGAGCACCTCCACCTTGCCGATCTCGTGCGAGGTGCGGAAGCCGTCGAAGAAGTGCAGGAAAGGCAGGGACGTCTTGATGGACACGGCCATGGCGATCGCCGCCTGGTCCATCGCCTCCTGCTGGTTGGCCGAGGCCAGAAGCGCGAAGCCGGTCTGGCGCACGGCCATGACGTCGGAATGGTCGCCGAAGATGGACAAGGCGTGGCTGGAAAGGGTGCGCGCGGTGACGTTGAACACCGTCGGCAGCATCTCGCCGGCGATCTTGTACATGCTGGGAATCATCAGCAAAAGGCCCTGGGAGGCGGTGAAGGTGGTGGTCAGGGTCCCGCTGGCCATCGCCCCGTGAATGGCGGCCACCGCGCCGCCTTCCGACTGCATTTCGTAGACGGTCGGCACGGCGCCGAAAATGTTTTTGCGGCCGCGGGCCGAAAATTCATCGGCGATCTCGGCCATCGGGCTGGACGGGGTGATGGGATAAATGGCGATCACCTCGCTCATGGCGTGCGCGCTGTGCGCCGCCGCCGCATTGCCATCCATCGATACCCACTCTCTCTGGCTCATCGTTACACCTCGGTTTTGACAGGTCGTAAGAGGGCGTCGAAAACGGCGGCCGACCGGCCGCCGCCCTTGTCCCGGCTGCATGGGGCATCGGACGCCGACACGCGGTCGAACGCCGCCCGTGCCCAAAGGCGACGTCATTATAACGGCTTAAATCGAGGTGTCTAGGAAATTTCGGGGGCGCTGGATGCGGATTTCACCGTGAAAAAACGGGGCGCGCGCAAACCACCGTAAACCGCCCGCGAATCCGCTCGGCGGCTTTTCTCCACCGTCAGCCGATCAGCCGCAGGGCGGCGAAACAGACAAGGGCGATGGCGGAGAGGTAAATCAGATCCCGGGTGAGACCGGCCGTCAGACGCTGCATGGCTCCCTCCTCCAGTTCGGCTATGTTCGGCCGCCCTTGCGGTTGCGGCAGTGCGTTTCCAAAAATGATCATAGCAACAACCATGCCACGCCTGTGCAAATAAAATTACCTTGAATTTACTTGACTATTTTAATCGTAGCGACTCGGCGTCAAGAGAACTTGTCTGCAAAAAATGTCAGGGTGGTATCCCATTTTGCACCTGGGAGCCACATGGTCGGGCTGGCTTTTTCGGCTCGGCCGAAGCGCCGGAAGGCGGATGTTTGACGAAATTGCGTATGGGATCAGTAGATTTTCCGGAGCATCGTCCCGGGGTAGTAGTAATGCAGGATCGCCCGGTAGTCTTCGCCCTGCGCCGCCATCCCCGCCGCGCCCCACTGGCACATGCCGACGCCGTGGCCGAAGCCTTTGCCGGAAAACGTCACCCGGCCCCGCTTGACGGCGAAGGTGAAGGCGCTCGATTTGAGCGCCTGGTAGCCGAGCTTCCGGCGGACATCCTCGCCGGAAAGCAGCTTCTGTTCGCCGCCGTAGCGCACGCGCGCCTCCACGACCCGCCCGGAGGAATCGCGCCGCACGATGTCGAAGACGAATTCTTTCGCGTGGCGCTTGGGGGCGCCGAGTTTGGCCGCCAGTTCGGCGCGCGTCAGCGAGTATTCCCAGCGAAAGCTGGGCGAAGCGGCGCAGGAGGTGCAGGCGAGCGAGGGCAGATAAGGTTGAGGGTCCCCCCATACGTCCTCGGAACTGGCCGTCTTTCCGCCGCAGGTGGAGTGGTAAAAGGCCTTCGCGATGCGGCTGCCGTAAACGAGCACTTCGCCGCGCGTCGCATCGACGGCGAGCCTGGCCGCCTGATCTTCCGTGGAATAACCGCCGTACACCTGATCGAGCGCCGAGGAATCGAGGTCGCAGACGTCCTTCGGGTGATTGATTTTTTTGTGCAGCGCGTAGGTTCGCGCCGCCACGGCCTGGGCCTTCTTGGCTTCCAGCGGCCAGACCTTCAGCGCTTCCTTGTTGATCAGGCCGTAGAGATAACCTTCCAGCTGGATCTCATTGACCAGCGCCAGGCGCGTCGGATCGTCGGGCAGACGCACGGCGATCAGATCCTCGCGGAAGATCCGGCCGCCGTAGGAGAGCCAGTTTTCGGTGGAGCGGACGCGCAGGCGCGCCGTGTCGAAGACCTTGCCGTCCACGGCGATGCCTTCCGGCGCGACGGAGATCGCATGCGTCCGCATCCCCTCGCTCTGATGCACCAGCCCTTCCAGTTCTTCGTCGAAGAAGTGGCAGGATTTGCCCTTGATTTCGACTTTGGGGGCGCTTTTCACCAGACAGACGGTGAAGCGATCGAGCGGCCCTTCGGCGAAAGCCGGCAGCGGCGCGAGCCAGGCCAGCAGCGCCATCGCCGACAATAACGACGCCGACAAGCGAACCGCCCGTGTCGCCGTTCCGGCGGCCCGACGCCGCGCCGTCCATCCCCTGCCCCGAGTCGGCGTCATCCGCTCCGCCTTACGGGGCCAGCGTAAACGTCAGTTGGTAGGGCAGATCGCGCTTCCCATAACTGGTGACGCGGAAGTAAACACTCGGGAAGGCCGGCGTGAACGTATAGGAAATCGTCTCCACGCCGCCCGTACTCGTGCTCTGTTTGATGATCTGGCCCAGGCCGTTGTAAAGAATCAGATCCACGTCGCCTCGGTCCGCGTTGAAATCGACGGTCATGGTCGCCGTCTGGCCGAAGCCCAGGTTGACGCTGTACCAGTCGTCCTTGCCGCCGCAGATCGCCATCTGGGGGTAGGTGACGGATTGCGTCAGCGCCACGGCGGAATAAAGGTTCTCGTTCACGCCCTGGTTGACGTCCTCGGTGCAGATCGACAGCGTCATCTGGTAGGGAATTTCCGCCGGATCGGTGTGGCGGAGCAGCAGCGTATAGTCGCCGGCCGTGGAGACTTTCTTTTTCGCCTCGATGCCGCCCGGGATTTCAGTGAAGTAGGCCACCGGCGCGTCGGCCGGATCGTAGATCGTCATGTAAATGTCGGAAGTCGGCGAATCGTAGAGCACCGTGGCGGAGATCCAGTCGTTGCGCTTGAGCGTGAAGCGGTACCAGTCCGGGTCGTCGGTGCAGATCCGCAGGTTGGAGAAGACGCCGTAGCCGTCCGGCAGGTGCGTCACGCCGTCGAGGACGGCCGGCGAGGCCTGGCTGTCGTTCTCCTCGAAGACGTCGTCGGCGCAGATCGGCGAATCCAGGATCGTCGTCCGCAGGCTGTAGGGCGTGCGCACGCCATCGACGCTGTAGACGTCGAGATAGAGCGTCTGCGTCGTCTCCGGGTTGTAGATGATGATCTCGTTGTCGTCGGCGGACGTGGAGCTGGCGAGCTCCAGGCCGTTCAAAGTGTGGAGGACGGCGTCGAGGTCGCCTTCGGCGGCGCTGAAAAGCACTTCCAGCTTCAAGCCCTGCCCGCCCTGGACCTCGACGGCGAACACGTCCAGATCGAAGGGGCAGAGGACCAGACCCTCAAGCTCCCCCGCCGCGACGGGCGTCGCCAAAAAGACGTCGTCGTTCGGCTCCCAGATGTCGTTGGAGCAGCCCGCCGACGGCGCGACGGACAGCTTCAGATCATAGGTGTTCCCTTGATGCACGCGCGAGTAAACGCGGAACGTGTAGTAATCGTCATCCGCCGTGAAACGCAGCTTCTCGTAATTCTGCGTCGGCGAGGACGAAACGGAGGTCTGGCGCTGCAGGCCGTTTCTGTCGTACAGCATCAGATCCAGATCGCCCTCCAGATGGGCGAAGTCGATTTGGATCTCGACGATTCTGCCGACCGGGGGGCGGACGGAGTAATGATCCTCGTTGTCGGGGCAGAGAATCAGGCCGTCGTAAGGGATGACGGAGACGGGCGTGGGGTGGAATTTGTCGTCGTTCGGTTCGAAGGCATCGTCCGGACAGATTTCAATCTCTTCCTTTTCGATCTCCGGTTCCTCGATCACTATTTCCTCGTCGCCGTCGAGCCAGGCGCTGACGACGACATCCAGGCTGTAGGGCGCCTCGCGACGGTCGGTCGCATAGATGTACAAAATATGCGCCCCGGCGCCCGCCGCCGCGTAATGCACGGTTTCCTGGTCCGAAAAAGAACCCGCCGAGGACGCCACGACGTCGCCGCCCGGGTCGAGCAGAAACAGATCGAGGTTGGCGAGGTTGTGGTTGAAGTAAACAATGGCCGAGATTTCGTCGCCGGTTTCCAAGGAAATCGCAAACCAGTCCTCGTCGCGCTCCTCGCCGTTGAAATGGTTGCAGATCGTCAGATTCTCATAGTAGCCGGGGTCGATCGCGGCCGGCAGATGAACGCTTTCGTTGGGTTCGAATCCGTCGTCGGGGCAGATTTCCGCGTCGTCATCGGCAGGTTCGTTGTCATCGGAGTCGTCGTCGCCGTCGGTCGGCGGATCGTCGTCGCTTTCGTCGTCGTCTCCTTCCTCTTCATCTTCATCTCCGTCCGATTCGTCGCCGTCCGGCGGATCGCCGAAGCAGTAGGCGTTGCCGTCCTTCCCGTCGTCCACGCATCCCATCTCGCAATCGTCGATGATCGAACAATGGCAGGTGGAGGTGACGCATACGGGCGGCTCGGGGACGGTCGGCTCGCAGAAGGCCAGCCGGTCGCCGGAACAGCGCGTTCCCGAAGCGCCCGGGCCGGCGTTTTCGAAGCATTCCGCGTCGGGGCCGTTCAGGCAGTCTTCTTCGTCGGCGGGCTCCTCATCCGTCTCCGGCCGAATGATGTCGGGGTCTTCCTCGGCGTCGCCGTCGGCGATCTCGTCTTCATCGGCCTCGTCCGGGGGGTCTTCGTCCAGGTCGGCGTCGGGCTGATCGCCATCCGGCTGATCGCCGTCGAATGGATCTTCATCCGCGGGCGTCTGGTCGCCGTCGGAGGCGGGAGGATCGTTGTCTGTCACCGGGACCCCTGGCCCCTCCACATCCCCGCAGGCGGCAAACGACAAAGCGAAGGAAAAAAGCGCAATTGAAACAACCAGAGCACGCATGGCGCCTCCAACTTCCTGATCCGGTTCCGGCCCGGCTTTATATTATACCAGTCTTGTGGAGCTTGAAAAAGAGTCCGTTCGAAATCGACGCCGATTTCCGACCGTAGACGCGGCGACGTTCAACGCGCGCGGCGCAGGATGAACTCGATGCGATCCTTGGTTTTGAGCTTCAACTTCTTGAGTTCGGCGAGGCGTTGGTACTCCGAACTCGTCAGGTATCGGCAGCTCTTCAATTCGTCCAACCGGCCTTCCAGCCGGGCGTGCTCATGCTTCAGCATTTCGAGCAGGTCTTTCGTCTCCGAGCTTGTGACGCGGGTCTCGCTCATGCTTTATCCTTTCGACGGTTGTCGGTGGAAAGAAGCCGGAGGATGTGGGGGAACGTTAGGGTTGGAAGGCGTCGCCGATCGCGCACCACCGCGCTCACGCGACGGCCCCCGAACTGGAGTATCCCTGGCTGCGCCCCATGGTTTGATTATATATGTCAGGCCCGCGCTGTCAATCGCGATCATCAGGCGAAAGCGGATGCAGCCGGACGAGCGTCGCCCCCCACTGCCCCGCGCCGTCGCCGGCGAGGCGGAACGACTCGACGCACGGCGATTTCTCCAGGATCGCCTGGACCAGCCGGCGCAATTCGCCCTTTCCCTTGCCGTGGACGACGCGCACGTCGAGCAGCCCTTTCTCGCGGCAGGCTTCCAGGTACTCCGGCAGCAGCGATTTCACCTCCGCCGGGCGGAAGGTGTGCAGATCGAGCTCGCCGTCGATCGGGATTTCGACCGTTTCGTCCGGCGGTCCGTCGCGGTCGTCGGCCTGGGTCATCTCCAGCGCTCCAAAAAAGCGATCAAGTTCAATTCTATCCTACCGAATTTCCTTTTCCGAGCAAATCGTCGGACCTATACTGACTCTGCTTTAGCGAATTCAACGGACCGGCGCGGAAGACGGCCGAAGGGAAAAAGGCATGACGGCAGAACCAGCCGCCGCCATCGACATCCCGCTGTCGCGACCGAACTTAGGCGAAGCCGAGTTGGAGGCCGTGCGGCGCGTTTTCGCCTCCGGCTGGGCGGCGGGGCAGGGGCCGGCCGGCCGCGCCCTGGAGGCCCGCATCGCCG
>QZKR01000097.1 GCA_003598065.1 Myxococcales bacterium
CACCTGCAACGGCGGCGGCGTCTGTCAGGCCAACCCCGAGCCGGACACGACCAACTGCGGCGACGCCGGGACCGAATGCACGAATCAGGATAAGTGCGATGGCGAAGGCGCCTGCCACGACAACGGCTTCAAGATCGCCGAAACTCCATGCGGCTCGGCCTCCGACACCGATTGTGACAACCCCGACACATGCAACGGCGGCGGTTCCTGCCAAGCCAATTACGAACTCCCCGACAAAACTTGCGGCACGGCGGCCACGGCCTGTCTGAACCAGGATTATTGCAACGGCTCGGGCGGCTGCCAGGACTTCGGAGCAAAACCGAACAGGACGTCCTGCGACGCCGACGGAAGCGGCTGCTCGGTAGGCGACGCCTGCCAGACGGGCAATTGCGTCGCCGGCGCGTTGGCCGACTGCTCGGGTATGGCCGATGCCTGCAATACCGGGGTATGCCAGTCCCAGGGTGCAACGACCTACCAATGCGTGAAGGTCCCCGCCAACGAGAACGGAACCTGCACCGACGGCAACGCCTGCACACAGACGGACAAATGCCAGAGCGGCAGTTGCATCGGAACAAATCCGATCGCGTGCGTCGCCCAGGATCAATGCCACGTCGTCGGCGTCTGCAACACGGCGACCGGCCAGTGCTCCAACCCCGCCAAGCCCGACCGCACGTTCTGCGACGCCGACGCCGACGGCTGCACGGTGAGCGACAAATGCCTCGCCGGGGCTTGCGTGGCGGGCGTTGAAGCGGATTGTTCGACGTTGACCGACGTCTGCTATACCGGCGTTTGCGAATCGACAGGGAACGCCAGCTATCGCTGCGTAAGAGATCCATCGCCCCTGGAAGGCGAACCCTGCAATGCGGACACTACCGGCTGCACGCAGAACGACGCCTGCACAACCGGCGTCTGCACGCCGGGGCCGCTCGCCGATTGTTCGGCGCTCGCCGATGTCTGCAACGACGCCGTCTGTCTGCCCACAGGCATCACATCGTATCAGTGCGCCAAAGACCCGCTTCCCAAGGAGGGTTTCGCCTGCGACGCGGACGCGAACGGCTGCACGGTGGGCGATGCCTGTCAAATCGGCGCATGCCTCGCCGGACCGGCGGCGGATTGCTCGACAGAGGATGACGCCTGCAACTCGGGGATCTGCGAGTCGATCGACGCCGCGACCTACCGTTGCGTGAAAGACTCCTCGCCGAAGGAAACCCTGTCCTGCGACGCCGACGGCTCCGGCTGCACGATCGGCGACGTCTGTCATGACGGCGTTTGCCTCGCCGGCCCGGCGGCGGATTGCTCGGTGGAGGATGACGCCTGCAATGCGGGCGCTTGCCAGTCAACGAGCGAGACAAGCTACGTCTGCGCGAAAGATCCCTCGGCGAAAGAAGGCGAGTCTTGCGACGATCTGGATATCTGCACAGTCGATGATCGGTGCGCGGCCGGCGTCTGCGAACCGGGCGAGCCCGAGGATTGCGACGACGGCGATCCTTGCACACTGGATGGTTGCGACATGGCGGGCGGCTGCGGCCATGCCGCGCTCGCGGATGGGACGGCCTGCGATCCCGAAGGAACGGGAGCGAACGTCTGCGTCGCCGGCGAATGCCGCGAACTGACGGACGGCATGACCTGCGAACGACCCTATGCGCTGGTATTGGGAACCGCCTCGACGGTCAGCTTCTCGGGGACTGTGAACTTCCAGGACGCCGCCGCCTGCCATGAAACCCCTCTTGACGGTCCTGAGTTGTACTTCGCCCTCGACGTCCCGCCGGGATCGTACCGGATCACGGCGACGCCGGATGTTTCTCTTGACGCGGCGATCGTTCTTCTGGGGAGTTGCGATTCGGGCGATTGCCTCTCGGTGACGGACGACAACGGCCCGGGCCTGGCGGAAATGGCAGAGATGGAGATTACCTCCGACAACCGCGATCTTTCCACCCTCCGCTTCGCCATCGAGGTTCCGGAAGCTAACGACAGTAATGTAGTTATTCTGGCGGAAGCTCTGACCCCACCGGACGGCGACGCCGACGAAGCAGAGGTGGAGACGGACGGCGATGCCGACTCGATGGACGCCGACCCGGAAGAGGACACGGCGGACACCGACGGAGATATGGACGACGAGACCACAACCGAAGATGACGCGGCGGAAGCCGACGGAGACGAGGAGCTGTCGGAAACTCCGGAAAAGGACAGCCCTGAGACGGCAGATGGCGACGAGACCATCGACGGAGATCGCGACGCCAGCGACGAGGAAACGGCAGACGGCGATATCGAATATGCGGCGGAAAACGAGAGTGACGGAGAGATCGGCATCGAACCGGCGGATTCGACGGACTGCCGGACGGGCGCGGCCCCGGGGTGGAGCTTCGGATTGCTGCTGGCTCTCTTCCTCCTTCGGAAGTCGCCAAGTTTTAAGAAGCTATCACGGTAGAAACTGCCGCTTGTCATTCCCGCATAAGCGGGAATCCAGATTTGCTCAATGGACCCCCGCTTTCGCGGGGGTGACGAGAAGTATGTCTATTGGGATAGCAGGTTCTTACTCTTCCCAGCCGCAGGAACCCTCGGGGCCCGACCAGTCGGGAACGTCGCCCTCGTAGAAGTTGACCGTGTCGAACGGCGGATCGTCGCGATCGTCGAGAAGCTCCTTCGAACCCTCCGAGCCGCGCAACTGCCAGTTGAACATCGCCGTTCCGTAGTAGTTAATGGTAGTCTGAGCTTCCACGTAGGGCACGTTGTCCGTAGGCGAGCAACCGTCGCCGAGCGCATGGGCCGCGTCGCCGAAGTCCATCTCCTCGGCCATGGTCTCCAAATCGAGCCGGCACATGTCGGAAAACGTGAAGTGGCCGCCGCCGACCAGTTCGTACAAATACTTTGGCGATCCCTTGATCATGCCGTATTCGCAATACTGATCGTAGTAACGGAGCGTATTGTCCTTCGTGCCGCCCATGACCATGATCGGCACGGGATATTCTTCCAGCGTGCAGCCGAAAATCACGGCCATGCTGATGACCGGCGAATGCGGCACGGACACCTTGAAGCGCTCGTCGTTGCACGGCGTGGCCACGGAGGTGAAGCCGCCGAAGGAATGGCCGGTGATGCCGACGTTCTCCAGGTCCATCGAGCGATAGAACGGATTCTCCGGATCGTCGTTCATTTCCGTAAGCCGATCCAAGAGGAAACTCATGTCCTTGGGCCGATCGGGCGCGGAAGCGATGACCGACGCCTCGCTGTAGCCGTCGCGCAGGATGTCCCAGAGCGTGTTGAACAGATGATCCGGGGCGGCCACGACGTAGCCGTGCGAGGCGAGGTGGGTCGTGTAGAACACGGACTGGAAGCGAATGCCGTTGGCGCCGTGGGAGAAGAGGATCACCGGATACGGACCGTTGCCGATGTCGGGTTCGGCGTCGCGCACGAGTTCCGTGTCGAATTCCGGGAAGCCATAGCTCTCCAGTTCCGCTCTCCGGTCGCCAAGGTCTTCGCCCTGGCTCTCGGCGATCATATCCAGCTTCCAGAACGGTCCGTCCTTATACTGTTGGCGAGCCGGATACCAGACGTCCACCTTGAGCCGCCGGCCTTCGCCCTCGTTCTCTCCTTTGCGCGATGTATCGTAGAATGTATAGGTTTTCACACCGACGGGAAAGGGGCCTTTTTCAAAGGGATCGGGCGTCGCTTCGGGACCGGCCGGGGAAAATGGCAGCGGATCGGCCACAACCTCCTCGCCGTCGCCGTCGGATGGATCATCGCCGTCGGGTTCATCGCCATCGGGCTCATCGCCGTCGAGGCGATCGCCATCGGTGGAAACATCCCCGTCGTTTTCTCCGCCGTCGTCGCCGCTGTCAAAGCAACCGAGAAAAGCCAAGTTTGCCAGGATGAGCATCGCCATTGTGAACGTCCAGCCATAAAAGCCCACTGCGCGCGCTCGCGACATCGCACATCCTCCTTGCAAAGAACCGACCGGTTTATCAGGGAGGATAATACTCCCATGCCGGTTGCGATGCCATATTTTTGCGTCAAGCCGCCGGCATGCACACGGCGAAAAAAGCCCCGCCGCCGAACGGTTCCTACCCGTGAGGAACACGACCGGCGGACGGGGCGAGATGAGGCGGAAATCAGCGTTTGCGCGCGGCGGGCAGCAGAATCTCGCGCGCCGGTCCGCGCAGGTTGTAGGACGAGCTCATCGCCCGCCCGTAAGCGCCGGCGGTGCTGATGAGCATCACGTCGCCTTCCTTCGCCTCCGGCAGGCGGCGCGAGTAGCCGAGCGTGTCGCCGGTTTCGCAGATCGGCCCGACGATGTTGGCCGTCACGGCCGGCGGCTCGTCCAATCGGCTCAGATTGACGATTTCATGGTAGGCGCCGTAAAGCGCCGGCCGGATCAGCGTGTGCATCCCGGCATCGACGCCGACGTAGTGGTAATCGCCTTTCTGCTTGGTTTGCGTGACTTTCGCCAGAATCACGCCCGCCTTGGCGACGAGGAAACGGCCGGGTTCGAGCCACAGTTCGAATTGCGGATTCGCTTCCCTCACCTCCTGCAAGGTGTTATCGACTTCATCGAGTTCCAGCGGCCACTGGCCCGGCTTTTCCGGGACGCCAAGACCGCCGCCGACGTCGAGAATACGCGCCGCGGGGAAGCGCTCGGCGATGGCGATGAGCGTCAGCGCCGTCTCGCGCCAGACGCTCGCCTTCAAGATGCCGCTGCCGGTATGGGCGTGCAGGCCGATGACGTTGACGCCGTTTCGGGCCACGAGGTCAAGGAGCGTTTCGAACTGCTCCGGGGAGATGCCGAATTTGGAATGCGCGCCGGCCGTGTGGACGTAATGGTGATGACCCATGCCCTTTCCGGGATCGATGCGCACCAGCACCGACTTTCCGGCGAACAGATCCGGCCATGCCGCCAAGGGGTGGAGATTGTCGAGGGTCACATACGCGCCGAGTTTGAAGGCGGCCTCGTATTCCTCGCGCGGCGCGAAATTGGGCGTAAACAGGATGCGTTCGCCGGCAAGGTCGGGGAAAAGTTTCTTCAAGTGCTGGATCTCGCCGATGGAGACCGTCTCGAAGCCTAAGCCCTGGTCATGGAAGGTCTTCAGGATCTCGGCGTTGAAGTTGGCCTTCATGGCGAAGAAAATCCGCGAGACGGCTTTGAGCGCCTTCAGGCGCGCGGCGGCGTCGAGCAGGGCCGCCTGGTCGTAAACGTAAAGCGGCGTTTCTTTCCCGGCCAGCTCGATAAGTTCGTCCCGCCTGTCGATCCACCAGGCATGGGCGGCGGGACCGCTATCGGCCTCCTCATCGTCTTTCTCGAACACTTCGCGCCAGGTGGGGCCGAGCAGCGCGTCGCCTTTCTGCTCCCGGAAGAACAGGGCGTGAAGTTCGCGGGCGAGCCGTTCGGCTTCGACGTCGTCAACGACGAAGGTCAGGTTCAAGTCGCTGGCCGCCTGGGAGACAAGGTAGATCTTCTTTTCCTCGAACACCTCCAGCGCCGGCCCGAGCTTGGGCAGGATGGTGCGGACATTGCGGCCGACGAGGCTCACCGAAGCGCAACCGCTCAGCAGACGAGCGTCGCAGAACTTTTTCAGGTCGTAGAGCAGCGCCCGCTGAGTTTCCTGATCGAGACCGCCGGCGGCGTCCAGGGAGACGGTGACGTTCGTCTCCGAGGTCGAGACGAGATCGATGGACAAGCCGTGGTTTTTGAAGCAGGTGAAAACGTCGGCGAGAAAGCCCGCCTGCTGCCACATGGAAAGCGTGTCCATCGAAATCAGCGCCACGCCGTGCTTGGTGCTGATCGCCTTCACCAGCGCCTCGGTGCCCACGCCGTTTTCGTAAATGCCCGTTCCCTCGATGTGCGGGTGCTCCGTGCAGCGGACGTGAAGCGGGATGCGATGCCGCCGGCAGGGATCGATGCAGCGCGGATGCAGCACCTTCGCGCCGGTGGAGGCGATTTCCTGCGCCTCGCCGTAGTCGAGACGCTTGAGCAGGCGGGCGGCGGGAATCTGCTTTGGGTTGGCGGTGTACATGCCAGGCACGTCGGTCCAGATCTCGCAGCGCGCGGCGTGGATCTTGGCGGCGATGTAGCTGGCGCTCGTGTCCGAGCCGCCGCGCCCCAACAGCACGATGTCGCCTTCCGCGTCGCGGGCGATGAAGCCCTGCGTGAGAATCGTCGGCGTAGCGACCTCGGCGAAGCGTTCTTGAAGCGACTTATCGAATCCGTAATCGCAGGACGCCTGCAAATAACGCACGTTGGCGGGCGCGCCGGGCGGGACGTCGGAGAGGAGCCATTCCGAAGCATTCATCCAGGTCGTGGGCAGGCCGATCTTGTTGAGATAGGCTGCGCCGAGCTTGGTGCTCATCAGTTCGCCGAAGGCAAGCACCTTAGCGTGCAGGCGCGGACTGACCTCGCTGATCAACGACGCGCCCTTGGCCAGACGGGTAAGCCGCTCGAAGTCGGCGGCCAAAAGCGCGTCGGCGTCGAGGCCCATGTCCTGCGCGAGCGAGCGATGTTTGCCGAATATCTCCTCTAAAATCGCTTCGTATTCGCCGCGCAGAGCCGCGTCCAAGAGGTCGATCAGGCTGTTGGTGACGCCGGACAGCGCCGAACAAACGACGATCGGCCGGAGCCCTTCTTCCAGATGCTCGCGGACGACGCCGGCGATCGTTTCCCACCGCGCCAGGGTGGAAACGCTCGTTCCGCCGAACTTAACAACTACCCATTGAGAGCCGCTTTCCTCGCCCATGACTCCCCTCCGCTTGGTGTCAATGCCTACCTGTCGCCCAAAGGATTGCGGGAGTATAACTAATAGACGGGGAACTTCAAGCGAAGTTTAGGGGGTGAAAGAAAAATATTCGCGCCGAGGGGGGATCAGCGCTGCTTCCCGTCGTCCGAGGAGGCAAGAAGACTCTGCCGGAAGATCAGTTCGGCGATGCGCCCGACCAGTTCGGCCTGGCCGCGAAAACCCAAGGAAGGCGTGAGAACGGCGGGGTGCCGGGTGTAGCAGGGATAGCCCCACTCGAAAAATACCACGTCCGGGCGTCTGGCGAAATTGATGCAATAGCCATTGGCGACGAAGATCGTCGCGCTGCTTTCCCCTCTGAATTCGAGGCAGCGCCGCCAATCGGGCTCGGAACCGAAGGCGACCTGGCATTCCTCGCCGTTCGAGGCGCGCACGAGCGACGGATCGAGATGGTGCGGACGCGACGGCGCGACAAGCGCTCTTATCTCGCCGCCGCAGTCGGCGATCAGTTCCGCCCAGCCTTTCAAATAATAGGGGTCGGCGACGACGGTCCAGGCCCGTCCCATGAGATGCCGCTCGGCCAGGAAAAGCACCGTCTCGCTGGGGCCGTCGAGTTCCGCGGCGATGACGGCTTCCGCCGCCTCCGGCCGGCCGAGGGCGGCCGCCAGGCCGCGCACGAAATTCGCCGATTCTTCGAAGGAGAACGGCAAGGGCAGTTCGACCACGGCCGCGCCCGTGCGTTTCGCCAGCGCCTGCGCCGCCGGTCGGGCGTGGGGCAAGGCGACAAGCAGATCGGCCTTGCCGATTTCACCCAACTCGGCCCACGTCTGCCCGGACAACCACACGCTGACCGGCTCCGCGCCGAGGACGGATGCCAGTCGTTTCAGCTCCTCCACGTCTCCCCGGGCGTCGCCCTCGTGGCGAGAATAGAGATAACCGACGATACCGACACGCGGTTTTTCGCTTTCGCCCCGCTCCGCCAGCGGAACGAACTGGGCCGCCGCCGTAAGCAGTTGCGACCAGCCGTCCAGCCAGTCGCCGGAGAGGGTGCGGGAACGGAGAACGATCACGGGCGCGCCGCTCGATGACGTGAACCCTTCGATCAGCCGGTCCTGGTCGCGGCCGATGAGAATCGCCGAGGATTGGCCGGTGACGAAAATAACCCCGGCGTCGCCGACGGCGTCGATGGCCCGCAATTGCGTCACGAGCGAACGCTCCTCGCCCATCACGGCGCGATTCACGGAAAGGTCGGTGTGGACGATGCGATGCGGCCGGGCGAGGCGGGCGAGCTCGGCATGGATGTCGTGGTTGCTCTGAAGCTGGTCGATCTTGTAGAAGGCGCACATCGGGCCGTCAACGACGAGGTAGCTGTCGCGGATGGCGTTGACGGCCAGGTAAATGCCGGCGAGAAACGGAATTTCCAGCCGGAAATAGAACTCGCCCGAAACGTCGCTCCTAGGCATCGGCCCATCCCCGGGCGCGCACGTGTGCGCCCCATTTGGCCGGACCCGTCCAGGCACAGCGGCGGGCCAGGCGCTCGGCCGTGCGCAACGCGCCCTCCAGTCCTTTTTCCAGATCGTGCAGCGACCACGTCGCCTTGCCGACGTTCAACAAGCGGCGATCGAAAGAATATTGCGAATACACGGCCTGCACGTCCGACGCCTCGCGCAATGCGGCCGCCAGCGTCGCCTGGTCGGAGAACGGCGTCACGCGCAGGCGCGACTCGTCCGAGACGAGCGCCCCAAGCTGGGAAGCCGCTTCCGGCGCATCCTTGGCCGCTTCGCCTGTATACAAAAATATGTGCAGCCCGAAGCCGAGTTCGTCCAGGAAACGCACGACCGGAATGCCGAACAGTCCCGTCGGATCCACGAGCCGCGACATCTCCGATTTCGCCAGCACGAAGCCAAGCCCGCAGCCTTGCGTCCGGGGGGCGATTTCCCGTTCGAAGCGGCCTTTGATCTCATCGCAGCGCGCATCCAACGACGCGCAGCCCTCGCCGAGACCGAGCGCATCGAGAATGGCCGCGCCCCAGCGGCGTACGCCCTCGACGCCGTAAGGCAAGGGCAGCGTTAAAAGCGGCTTTTCCTCGCCGGCGATCTCGGCGGCGATCGCCTTCCAGTCGGCGACGGGCGCAGAAACGACCAGCCGTGCGTCCCGCGCTTTGCGCAGCAGCGTCGTTCCCATCTGCGGCAGCAAAAACACCGTTTCGCCGAGGCCGAGGCTGTCCAGAAGACGGCCCAGTTCGACGGCGCCCCGATCGAGCGGATAGCCGATCAGCGCCACGGAGACGGTTTCGCCGGTCTTGCCCGTCGAACCGTCATTCTCGGCCAATGCCTTGAACTGGCGGACCATGTCGGCGAGGATCGCGCCAGGGCTCGACAACGTGATGTCGAGCGTCACGACCGGCGCGCCGCCGGCCTGCTCGTGGCGCTTGATGCTGCGGCGCACGTCGTCGCCGACGATTCGGGACACGCACGTCTCGTTGAAAAAAATAAACCGTTCGCCGCCTTTGCTGCTGCGAATCTCCGACAGCAGCCGGTCCAGCTTGTCGGAGCCGCCGTAGATCAGATCGACGTCGCCCAGGTAGGTGCTGAAGCCCTCTTGCTCGCAGTCGATCAACTTTTCGAACTTCCACAGCGGCCGATGGAACTTGAGCGCGCCCTCGTAGGACGGCTGAATGTAGTTGCATTCCAGTTCGCCGTGCTGGATCATCACCGCCGGATCGAGCAGCTGAAAATCGCTGATCGCGTCGCGCTCGATTTCGAACGGCGTGAAGAAGCGCCGCCAGGCCGCCTCGGGAACGAAATCGGCGCTGGAAATCGGCTTGTTCGCGTCGCCCTCGCCCCCCTCGAAATATTCCTTGTCTTTGGCCGAACGGGGGGGAACGTCCAGGGACATGCGGTCGTGCAGCGCCCGCGCGAGCAAAAACGACACGGCGACGACCGCCCGATGCACGGCCGCCTCGCCGGTCGGCGCGCCCTGCCCTTCCGGCCCGGTCGCGTTGACGCCCATCTCCATCGGCCCGATGCGCTGCAACGGCCGCGTAAGCTGATTGGGCGTCGAAACGAGCGCCTCCAGCCGCGCGCCGTCGGAACGGGCGAAATGGAGGCGGTACACCGGCCCCTCGTCCTCGTCGGCGCGTTCGAAAACAAAACCGTACAATTCGGTGCGCGCCGGCGTCAGCCGCCGGGCGATCAGCCGATCCATCGCGCCGTCGTCGCAGACGAACTCGCGCAGCCCGCGGTTGGCGTAAGTCAGCAAGGCATAGCGAGGATCGCGCACGGCAAGCAGGCACGCGGCGCGCACGGCCTTGAGCGCGGCCGAGCCGAACGCCTCCGATCCCTCGCGCAGCACGAGCCGGCCGACGGATTCGCCGGCGCGGGCCTCCGCGTCCGGGACGTCGATCCAATCGACGACCGCTCTAAGCCGGCCGGTCAGCGCGATCCGCAACGTTCCGTCCATCCGCGGTTCAACGGAAGTCGAAACCTTCTCCTCGCCCGTCGCCTTGGCGGCCGCCGCCAAAACGAGTCCGGCGAACGTCTTCAGGGCCGATTCGAAATGCTCCGCCGGCTGGCGCAACGCACCTCTCATACGGCGTTTCCATGATGGCGTTCGACGAACTCGTCGAAGGCGTCGTCGTCCAGCGGTTTGGGCGAGGAGCATTTTTTAACGTCGAGCGCCAGGATGCGGTCGGCAAGATCCTGGAACACTTTGGACACCTTATGGTCGGGAGCAAGATCGATGAGCGGCATGAGCCGCCGTTCCGCCTCGCGGAAGATCGGGTCGCGGCCGATCACGGCGACGACCTGCGTCTGGATCGTCTTGGCGAAGCGTTCGACCGCCGAGGCGTCGTCGCCGGTGTCGCGGATGTTGGCGATCAGTCCGCCCAAGACCACGCCGTTCGGCTCGTAGCGCTTGACGGCCTTGCAGATGTTGTTGGCCGCGTAAAGCGACATCACCTCTTCGGACGTGACGATGAAAATCTTTTCCGCATAGCCGGAGCGTAGCGGCGCGGCGAAACCGCCGCAGACGACGTCGCCGAGCACGTCGAAGACGGCCACCTCGTAAGCGCCCTTGGCGAGCACGTCGAGATCGTCCAAGGCCTCGAACATGCGGGTGATGCCCCGCCCGCCGCAGCCGACGCCCGGCTCGGGGCCGCCGGCTTCGACGCAATCGATGCCGTAGACGCCGGGCATGATGATCTGCTCGCGCTTCACCTGATTGGACGGCGTGGAGAACAGCTCCTTGATGACCGTCTTCACGCGCCGTTGGCCGATCAAAAGCGAGGAGGAATCGTGCTTCGGATCGCAGCCGATGTGGATCACTTTCTTGCCGTTTTTGGCATAGACCGCGCTCAGGTTGGCCGCCACCGTGGATTTGCCGATCCCGCCCTTGCCGTAGAGTACGATTTTTTCCATGCGTTTTCCTGCGTTGCTTCGCTATCCGACCTTACCGACACGCCGACTCCGCAACCGGCGGCTTCCGCAACTTCTCGCCGTTCTCTGGCAACAGGCGGATTATCCCCGTCTTTCCACCGCCTCTCAAGGATTTTATACGGAATCCCTGAATTTGCCCGGAATCGGCGGCCTCCGTTGGAGCGGGTTTTCAACCTGCTCCATCCTTAGAAAGCAAAACCCCCGTTTGGCGACGGGGGTCTTGCGGTTTCTCGATGCGCCTTTGCTCAAAGCCGGCGCGTTTCCTCGCGGACGGAGACGGCGACCTTGTAAAGGATGGTCAGCACGAGGAATCCTATCGCATAGATCGCGGCGGTGATGGTCAATTCCGGCAAGGTCGGGCTGTATTCGGTGATCTTGCCGAACGGATTGGGGACGAAGCCCGTCACCACCATGCCCAGGCCCTTGTCGATCCATAGCGAAAAAACCACCGCCAGGCAGGCGACGACGAGCAGCTTCGTGTTGCGCCGGAACGACGGCACGATCAGCAGCACGAGAGCGGTGATGGCCAGCAGTTCCGACACCCACATGAACGGCGCGAGCTTGGCGTAGCCATCGATGCCGAGGAAGAGATACTCGAAGTGGTGCGCATGCTCGGGGATGTTGCTGTAGAGGGCGGTGAAGATCTCCATCAGCACGAAAAAGACGTTGACGATCATCGCGTAGGTGGCGATTTCGGCCAGCTTCTTGAGCGGCTCGTCGCCGGCGTCGAACTTCGTCAGTTTGCGCAACAGCAGGCAGAGGAGAATCAGCAGCGCCGGGCCCGTGGCGAAGGCGGAAGCCAGAAAGCGCGGCGCGAGGATCGCCGTCAGCCAGAAGGGCCGCGCGCCCAGACCGGCGTACAGAAACGCCGTAACCGTATGGATGCTGATCGCCCACGGGATCGAGAGGTAGATCAAGGGCTTGATCCACTTGGCCGGGGGGACGCCCTTGCGCTCGGCGGAGAACGTGATACGGCTGATGACGATGTTCAACACCAGGTAGCCGTTTAGGACCATGATGTCCCAGAAAATCAGCGAGTTGGGCGTCGGGTGGAGCAGCGTGTTCATGACCCGGTACGGCTGGCCCATATCGACGATGATGAAGGTGAGGCACATGATGACCGCCGAGATGGCCACGAACTCGCCCAAGATCGTGATTTTGCCGAACGCCTTGTAGTGGTGCAGGTAGTACGGCAGCACCACCATCACCGCCGAGGCGGCGACGCCGACCAGGAACGTGAACTGGGCGATGTAGAAGCCCCAGGGGACGTCGCGGCTTAAGCCCGTGATTCCCAGACCTTCCTGGAGCTGATAGAGGTAGACGCAAAAGCCCACGGCGATCAGCGCCAGAAGGGCCGCGATCCAGCCCCAATACAGTTTGCTGCCGCTTAATGCCTTTTCAAGCATGCCCGCCTCTCACACGAGATAGTAGATGCTCGGCTGCGTGCCGAGTTCGGGTTTGCGACGAATGCTGAACCGTTCCGCCAGAAGCTTGCGGATCGGATCCTCCGGATTCTCCAGGTCGCCGAAAAGCATCGCTTTCGCCGGGCAGGCCTGCTCGCAGGCCGGCCGCTCGCCCTTCGCGAGGCGCTCCTCGCAGAAGTTGCACTTCTCCACCACGCCGCGCGTGCGCGTCGGGTAATCGGGATTGACGCGCTTGATGAACGGGCGCGGGTTGCGCCAGTTGAAAGAACGCGAACCGTAGGGGCAGGCGACGATGCAGTAGCGGCAGCCGATGCAGCGGTGCATGTCCATCATCACGATGCCGTCGGATTCGCGTTTCCAGG
The DNA here is from genome assembly GCA_003598065.1 of Myxococcales bacterium. Taxonomy (GTDB): domain Bacteria; phylum Myxococcota_A; class SURF-8; order SURF-8; family SURF-8; genus SURF-8. Next base: position 12,942 of record QZKR01000097.1, read on the forward strand.
TGGCCTGGGTCGGGCAGACGCGCACGCAGGGCGGGTTTTCGCAATGGTTGCAGAACACGAGCGCCGGCTTCTCGCGGATCTCGCGCGGCAGATGCTCGTTTTCCTGCGTCGGAAACGCGCCTTCGTAGTCCTCCTTCCAGATCCACTTCACCTCGTCCTTCGGATTGCCGAAATCGGGGACGTTGTGGGTCTGGTGGCAGGCATCGACGCACACCCGGCACTGGCCCTGCTCGCCGCACTTCTTGAGGTCGATAACCATCGCCCAGCGGCGGGCGCTCAGCGGCGGCTTCTCCGGCGCGAACGATTCGCCCGGCGTCTGGGCGAGCGCCTGGGACAGGGGCTTCGCGCCGACGATCAGCGCCGAAGCGCCGGCGATCTTGAGGAACTTGCGTCTGTCCATCACTTCACCCCTTGCGGCTGAACGTGGCAGTCCCAGCAATAGGGCGTCACGCCGACGTAGTTGTGGCAACGGTCGCAGAACGTGTCCTTGTTGGCGTGACACTTCATGCACGTCCCCGAGAGGCTCTTCCAGTAACGCGTGCCGTCGGGGGCGGAATGGTAGCGGTCCGATTCGCGCACGAATTCGTCGCGCCACTGGTTCAAAAGATCCATGTGGAAGGCGCGCATGTACGGCGTCGATTCGACGCACTTCGTGTAGCCTTCGGGCTTCTTCAACTCCGGCATGTAGCCGCTGGTTCCCGCGGCGAGGTTGTACCAGACGGGGAAAAGCGCGAAGGCGAGGAAGACGACCAGCCCCACGATGACTTTCTTGCCGTCATACATTGTCCTTCACCTCCGTTTCCGCGCCGGTCGATGCGCCTTCCGGCAATTCCTCGCCGCGCAATGTCTTCTGGCGGTTCTCGCCGCGCATGATCAACGCGTTGCCGACGAGCTCGTGGACGCCGCAGACGCCCACGCCCGGAACCCAGTACTCCAAGAGCGGCGGCAAGGTCGCCTTGTCGATGGCGCAGATGCAGGCCAGCATGTTGACGCCGAAGCGCTCGGCCACGTGCTGCACGGCGTTGGCGCGCGGATAGCCGCCGCGCAGGCGCATTTCCATGTTTTCGTCGTTGCCGAGCCCCGCGCCCGAACCGCAGCAGAAGGTCTGCTCGCGGATCGTGTTTTCCGGCATTTCGTAGAATTCATCCACGACGTGGTTGAGAATATAGCGCGGCTCCTCGAAGAAGCCCATGGCGCGGGCGGGGTTGCAGGAATCGTGGTACGTGACCTTCAGGTGGGCGTTGCGCCGCTTATCGAATTTCAGCTTGCCGTTGCGGATCAGGTCGCTGGTGAACTCGCAGATGTGGGTCATTTTCGTCGAGGCGGCGTTCTCGAACACCGTGCCGGTGATCGGCGACTTCGGCGCTTCGAGGAAATCGGCCGGGCCGTTCATCGTGTCCATGTATTGGTTGATAACGCGCCACATGTGGCCGCACTCGCCGCCCAGAATCCACTTGACGCCGAGCCGCTTCGCCTCGTGGTACATCTTGGCGTTGAGCCGCTTGATCATCTCGTGCGACGTGAACAGGCCGAAGTTGCCGCCCTCCGAGGCGTAGGTGCTGAAGGTGTAGTCCAGCCCGATCTCGTGGAACAGCAGCATGTAGCCCATCAAAGAATACATCGCCGGATCGGCGAAGACGTCGGCCGAGGGCGTGATGAAGAGGATCTCCGCGCCCTTGCGGTTGAAGCTCGGCTCGACGGTGATGCCCGTGGCCTCGGCCAGTTCGTCCACGACGAACATCACGTTGTCTTTAAACGTGTGCGGCTGCAGGCCCAGGTGATTGCCGGTGCGGAAGCAGTTGGCCGCCGGCTCGATCACCCAGTTGATGTAGAGGCCCAAGAGCCCCAAAAGCTCGCGGCCGATCATCGTGATTTCGGCGGTGTCGATGCCGTAGGGGCAGAAGACCGAGCAGCGCCGGCATTCCGTGCACTGGAAGAAGTAGTAGAACCACTCCTTGAGAACATCGATCGTCAGCGGCCGCGCTCCGGCCATTTTCTTGAAGAGCTTGCCCGCCATGGTGAAATCGTTGCGATAGACGGACCGCAACAGTTCGGCGCGCAGGACCGGCATGTTTTTCGGATCGCCGGAGCCCAGGAAGAAATGGCACTTGTCGGCGCAGGCGCCGCAGCGCACGCAGATGTCCATGAACAGCTTGAACGAACGGTACTTGTGCAGCCGTTCGCGCATGCCCTCGAAGACGATCTCCTGCCAGTTGGAAGGCAGCTTCCAGTCCTCGTCGGTCACCGCCCACTCGCGCGGGTTCGGCAGGCCCAGATAGTCGAGGTTCTTGGCGACGCCGGGATAGGAGAAAGTGCCCTTGCGAAATTCCGTAGGCACATCCATCCAGCCTTTCGGCGAGGGCGCGAGAGGCATATTGGCGCGCAGTTCGTCGGGTTTGGTCTTGAAAGACATCCCTCACTCCTTTTCCACCGGAATGTCCATCGACTGCATCAGCTTGCGGAACTCTTCCTCGTATTCGTCGTAGGTGTGCGTCTTCACCGGGTAGTCCCAGGGGTTGACGTGCCGCACCTTGCGGTTGTTGTTGGCCAGGTTCCGCGTCGGGCTCATGAACACGCCGCCCATGTGCATCAGCTTGCTGAAGGGGAAGTAAGCGAAGAGCGTGCAGACGAGGAAGAGATGGATATAGAACAGCACGCCGATGCCTTCGGGGACGGAGAAACTGAAACTCAACAAGCCCATGCTGAGCTTCTTGACCGCCGAGATGTCCACCTTGAAGATGTAGCGCATCAGCACGCCGGTCGTGGCGACGCCCAAAAGCAGAAAGAGCGGGAAGAAGTCGGCCGGCAGCGAGATGGCGCGCACCTCGGGAAGCACGACCCGGCGGATGAAGAGATAGGTCAGCGCGCCAAGGATGATCGCGTCGGTGATGAAGAACGCCGGGACGGTGATCTGGAAAAAGCCGTCGAAGCTTTCGAGCAGATGCACGAAACCGGGAACAGGCTCGGCGAACAGCCGCATGTGGCGCAGGAAGACGACCAGGAACGTCCAATGGAAGGCCAGCCCCGCCGCCCAGAGCCATTTGTCGGACCCGTAGACCAGCTTCTTGGAGCCGTCCTGAAGCTCCGCCTTGGTGTTGCGGAACAGCGAGCGGAAGAACAGCACCTCCAGCGCCATGCGGCCGAGCACGCCCCAGCCGCAGGAGGGGTTGTCGAGCTTGTCCTGCTTGATCCACGGCAGCGACTCCTGCTGGCCGCAGCTCGTGGGGATGCGGAACGGCACGGGCGATTTCGCCCATTGCACGATCCGATACACGAAGCCCGCGAGAAACGCGACGATCGCGAGGTAAGGCAGAATCGCGCCGAACACCAACTCCAGGCCCAACGCGCCCGCGCCTACGGCGGCGATCACCACCAGGAGCAGCACCGCTCCCAGCGCTACGACAATGGAGCTTACCGGATTCATCGGCACTCACCCTTCAGAGAAGTTCATCGGGCGTCAATCCCGGGACGGCTTTTCTTCCGGCTCCGGAACGTACTCCTCCACGGCAACGTTCATGCGCCGCATGGCGTGCTCGGTGCGCTTGCGCAGCTCGGTGGCGTGGATTTTCCACACCTGTTCGCGGCACTGCATGTAACGGTTGAAAGCGGCGAGCGACAGACGATCGACGCGCGCCGTCATGGTCTCCAGTTCCGGGCATCCCGCTGGCATCAACTCGCGCAAGGCGGTCTTCAAAAGAAACACGAAACTCACGGCTTCCGAAGCCGAGAAGTTCTGCACGGCGCGAAGGCGGACGATGCCGTCCGCCGCCGCCTGCAACTTCAAATCGTCGGCATCCGCGACGAGCAGATCGAAAAGCGCCTGAGTCCCGTTGCGAACGGCCGCGCCGAGCGGATTGGCGAAGGGGTCGCGCGTCTTGGCGAAGGCGCGGACGGCTTCCTCCGGATAGGTGGCGAGCGTCAACTCCACCCAGCGTTTCAGAATCGCTTCGCGGTTTTGGATCGGAAGATCTTTCACGGCGTCCTTCGTCCGCTCCGAGGATAAACCCCACCGTCCCCCCCAGGACTCGCCGTCCTGGAGATTCTCCGGCTCCATGCCATTCGCCGGTATTGTCTTTGTTCGCCCGCGTTAGAATCCGCCGAAATTTGGCGTCCTAACTCATCCAGGGAAAACGTCCCCCGCCGAGGCGGGGGACGCGATCGTGCGGGTTAGACGCAGCCCGTGGGCTTCGGCAGTCCGGCGAGCTTGCACGCGCCTTTCGCCGGGCCGCTCGGGAACAGCTCGTAAATCTGCTTCAGCGGATAACCCGTTTCCTTGCAGAGCTTGCGGATCATCGGCGCCACGCCGAACTTCTTGTAGTAGTCACGGAGGTAGTTCATGATCTTCCAGTGATCCTCGTTGAGCGTCGAGATGTCCTCCGTCGAGGCCAGCGCCTTGGCCACCGCTTCGTTCCAGTCGTCCGGGTTGACGATGAATCCGTCTTCGTCTACTTCGAACTTGACTCCGTCTTTCTCGAAAAACGCCATCGAAATACCTCCTACCAGGTGTGAAATGGACAGCATGTACGACAGCGGTTCACGTCGCCCGGGGCGACGTCCATGCCGTCATGACTTTGCGCCGACCTCCGGCGCGTGCGTCGTTGTCAGTTTCTTACTGAATTCCAGCTCCGGCTCAACGCCTCTGGATACGGCGATGGCATAATGTTTGCGAGCCGCCTCCAGATTGTCAAGCGAATAGTGAGCCACCGCCAAGCCGTAATGAGCCGGTCCAAGCTCCGGATTCTCTTCGATAATCGCCTCGAACAATTTCAAGGCTTCCGCTGTTTCATCGAGCATCAGCCGCGCGAAGCCGATATTCAACCGGGCGGCGGGGAAGCCCGCATCGATCGCCAGCGCTTTCTCGTTGCAGCGGATGCATTCCGCCCAATCGGCCCGCCCATAGGCGAGCCCGCCCAGGTTGATCCACGCCTCGACCATGTCCGGCTTGAATTCGAGCGCCTTGCGAAACGCCGCCTCGGCGTTTTTCGCCTGGTCGCGCTCGGCGAAGGAAAAGCCCAGGTTGTAATAAACCACCGGCGACGTGGGGTAGAACCTCAGGTACTCGAAATGGCGTCCGATCACGTCATCCCATACCCCTTCCTGGGGATCGAACAAGGCAAGGATGTCTTCGTGCGTCGAACTCATCGTCTCACCATGCCGCCGGCGCGCAACGAATCGCGCCATCGGTCCGGCCGCTCGCCGGCTGCCGTTTCCAAGCCGAAAATCGTTGCGCCGCCGCGACAAGACCTGTCGCCCATTCCGGCGCGCCCAACGCATGAACATGGGTGTAGAACGCCGCGACGTTGCCGACCACCAGGCCGTCACGCCCGTTCCCCAGACCCGCGCCGCGCCGGACCGCGCCGGCCGTCTCCGTCGCTTCGCCCCCGACCACCGAGGAATAATGGAACTCATGGCCAATCAGGCGCGTCCCGACGGGGTAAAACGGGTTGGCGGCGTCCACGGTCAATTCGGCGTATCCGTGGCCCTGCGGCCGGTCGTGCATCTGCACCACGAGGGGCAGCACGCCGCACATCGGGAACGCTTTTCCCTGCCAGCGGATTTCGCGGGCCAGGTACATCAGGCCGCCGCACTCGGCGTAGATCGGCAGGCCGGCCCGCGCCGCCTCGGCGATAGCCCGACGCAAGGGGGCGTTTTGGACCAGCCGTTCGGCGTGCGTCTCCGGGAAGCCGCCGCCGATGTACAGCGCGTCGATGTCCGGCAGCGCTTCGTCCGCCATCGAACGGATCGGCGCGACGGTCGCTCCCGCCTGCCGCAACGCTTCCAGGTTCTCCGGATAGTAGAAAGAGAACGCGCCGTCGCGCAACACGCCGATTGTCGCATCGGCCGTTTGCCGGACAGATTCAACCGTCGAGTCCACGCTCAACGGTTCAACCTCGGCGGCAAGGGCTAACAATCGGTCCAGATCCAGATATTTTTCCGCCACGTCGGCGGCCAGCGACAAGGCCCCATCAAGGTCGGGAAACTCGTCAACGGGAACCAGACCCAGGTGGCGGCCGGGGATGCGGCCGGCGTCGGCCAGCTTGGGAACGACGCCCAGCACCGGGATGCCGCATACCGTTTCGATCGCCTCGCGCGCCACTCTGGCGTGCCGCTCGCCGCCGATCTGGTTGAGCACGACGCCGGCGAAACGGACCTCGGGGTCCATTTTCTGGCATCCGAGCACGAGGGCCGCCAGTGTGCGCGTGGCCTTCGCGGCGTTGACGACAAGCAGCACCGGCGCGCCGACAAGCTTCGCCAGGGCCGCCGAACTATGGGCGCCGCCGGCGTCGGACCCGTCGTAGAGCCCGCGGTTGCCCTCGATCACGGAGATGTCGGCGTCCTGGGCATGGCGGATGAACGAAGCACGCGTGACTTCCGAACCCATCAGATAGGTGTCGAGGTTGACGGCCGGCCGGCCGGCGGCCAGCCCCAGCCAGGCGGCGTCGATGTAGTCGGGGCCCTTCTTGCAAGCGGCGACGGCGCGCCCTCTGCGGCGCAAAGCGGCGCAAAGCCCCAGCGCGACGAGCGTCTTGCCGCCGTCGCCCGAAAGACCCGCCACCAAGAGCCGAGGTATCGCCGTCTGCATGCCAGCCTTTCTCTCTTAAGGCGCGTTCATTATACGTCAACCTCCCCCGACGGCCGCAATGACCGGCGGGGGAGGTTGTATCAAGATGCCAAGTTACCCTAGCGCAGGTCTGGATTACCAGCGGAACTGCGTCGTGGAACGGAAGGACTTCTGCGCCAGTTTGAAATCGTCGATGTGCTGTTCGGTGAACTCGATGCCCGTCTGCTTGAAGAAGCTCTCCCAGCCGATGCGCTCGATCCACTCGCCCAGCCGCTCGTAAGGCTTGGCGCCCTTGGCGTAAGTCTCGACGATCTTCTTGATCGCCGCCACCGTTTCCGGCCAGCGCGGCGGATTGTTCGGCAAAAACGGAACCGCCAGCTTCGAGAAAGCCGGGCCGGAACGGGCGTTGGACACCTTGCCGCCCACCCAGAGGGAGATGCCGTCGCCATCCGCATCGGCCAGCGGCAGACCCGGGCACATCGTGTAGCAGTTGCCGCAGTACATGCAGCGGTCTTCGTTGATGCTGAGGGTCTTTTCCTTCGGATTGGGCTTGATGGCGAAGGTCGGGCAGGCCGCCACGACGTTGGGCAGCTCGCAGGACTTGCTGACGACATCGCCCAAGACCTTCGGCGGCTTGCGGTGGATGCCCAGGATGGCGATGTCCGAGCAATGCACGGCGCCGCACATATTCAGGCAGCAGGCGAGCGCGATGCGCAGCTTGCCGGGCAGCTTCATCTCGGCGAAGTACTCGAACAGCTCGTCCATGACCGCCTTGACCGGCCCGGAGGCGTCCGTCGCCGGCGTGTGGCAGTGCACCCAGCCCTGGGTATGGACGATGCTGGTGATCGCATTGCCCATGCCGCCCACCGGGAAACCGCGCTTCTTCAGATCGGCGATCAGCGGGTCGATTTTCGCCGGGTCGTCGAGGAAGTATTCCACGTTGTGGCGGCTGGTGAAGCGCAGATGGCCGCCGCAGTATTTCTCGGCGATGTCGGCGTACTCGCGGATCGTCACCGTGGAAAGCAGGCGCGGCGATCCCTGACGGACGGTGTAGAGCTTGTCGCCCGTCTCGGAGACGTGCACCATCACGCCCGGCTTGAGGATCTCGTGGTACTTCCACTTGCCGTAGTTCTTCTTGATCAGCGGATGAAGGAACTGCTGGTAGTCAGGCGGCCCGATGTCGGTGGGCGCAAAGTAAGGTTGATCGGACATTGCGTCACTCTCCTTTCGACGGAAATATGCCTTGCCAGACCGTTATGCTCTGGCCCTGGTCCTACTTCTTGCGGGAGGCGATCTCCGCCTCGACCTGCTCTTTGTCCCAGAAGAAGAACGGGTTCTCGCGCGGATAGGCCACCATCTGCGCCTTCGCCGGGATATCCAACGCTTTCAGGAAGGCGCGCATGCCGTGGCGGTTGATGGCTTCGCCGATGCGCTCGCGATTCTTGCCGTTCTCGTCCCACCACTCCCAGAGTTTCTCCAGAAGTTCCTTGATCTCGGTGTAGGGGGGCTCGATTTTGATGAACGGAACGAGCACATGGCCCAGGATGGCGCCTTCGACGATCGGGGCCTTGGCGCCGATGAGGATCGTCGCGCCTTTTTCCTTGCCGGGGCGCAACGCCTTGGGCATGACGTTGATGCAGTGCATGCAGCGGGTGCACTCGTTGTTGTTGATCGTCAGCTTCTTCGTCGCCGCGTCGTAGCGCATGCAGCGCGACGGACACATGAACACGACGTTCTCGGAAATGTCCATCCCCGCCTTGGCGTATTCGGCCACGGCCGCCTGGTCGATCTGGATGTTGTCTTTCCAGGTGCCGATGATCGCAAAATCGGAACGGGCGATGGCGGCCACGCAGTCGTTCGGGCAGGCCGAGATCTTGATCTTGAACTTGTAGGGCCACATCGGCCGGTGCAACTCGTCCTGATAGTTGTTGGTCAGATCGTGAACGAGGGCCATCGAATCGAAGCAGGCCCATTCGCAACGCGCCTGGCCCACGCAGCAGGACGGCGTGCGCAAGTCGGAGCCCGAACCGCCCAGATCGAAGCCGGCGTCGGACAGTTCGTTGAACGTCGCCTGCAAATGATCGGTGGTCGTGCCGAGGAAAATGATGTCGCCGGTCGAACCGTGCATGTTGGTCAGGCCGCTGCCGTGCTTGTCCCAGATGTCGCAGAGGGTGCGCAGCGCGGTCGAGGTGTAGAACCAGCCGGCGGGCTGGTTGACGCGCATGGTGTGGAACTCGGCGACGGCCGGAACCTTGTCGGCCATGTCGGAATAACGGCCGATGACGCCGCCGCCGTAGGAGCGCACGCCGACGATGCCGCCGTGCTTCCAGTGACCAACCTTGTCCACGTAGGACTGTTCGAGCTGCACGAGGAGATCGGCGGACATCGGCTTCTTCTCCGCCGCCCGCTTGATCTCCCGCACGAAACTCGGCCAGGGTCCTTTCTCTAATTCATCAAGTAAAGGTGTTTTCGACATGCATCCTCCTTCATCGACCCTGCGACAGGACCAGAGAGATGGGTTAAAGATCCGAAATTGCCGAAGAAACGCTAGTACCTACATTTCGAGGTCATTGGATCACTAACACACCCTCCACCCAGCGTCCAATAAGAAATGAGTATGGCACCTATAACGCCGTGCTATAGGGAAAAAGCTTCGTAATTCAAGGCGTTATCAGGCTTTCGGGTTTGAACGAGAGCTTGCGCGACGTCACGTCCTGGAAGCCAAATCGCCGCTTCGAATGCTTGGAAAGACGCCTATCGGCGCCTTACTTGCCATTACTTTTAGGAATATAAGTATTACGGCCGACCTCGCGGTCGGCCGTAGTTTTCGTGACTAAAGCGGCTATTCGTTCGGTGCGTGCATGTTCTCGGGAAGGCAGATCATCGTGGTGCTGCCGGAGGACCAATACATCAGCTTGTCTTCGGTAATCAGCGCATTGACGGTCTTCTGGACGTCTTTCTTGTTGGCGTCGGAAAGCGCCTCGACCACGTCCCTCAGATAGAATTTCTTCTTGGCGCCTTTGCTTTTATCGATGAACCAATCCATGATTCTCTGCTTCAATTCATCCGACATCGCGGTCTCCTTCGGTTGGCGTTAAGGAATTCGACGGTTTTCAACCTTCCGGCAGATATCCCCCCTCTTACTCCACGGGCAGGGCGCTTGTCAACCGCTTCGCTTATCAAGGATTATGCAATGCTCCGATAGGACTCATGACTGAGAGGCATAAGTCATGCCGCGCGCGATGATGAGCACGGCCTGTCGGGAAGGAAGCTCGGGCCAGCGGAGGGAAGGCTCCGCCACGCTAAGCAGCGCCAGCAAGCGACCATCCGCCCCGAGGGCGCGGCACGTTTGGCCGGCTTCCAGCGGCGTCGCCAGGACCACCCCGCCCGTCTCCTCGGCGGCGATGGCAAGCCCTTGCGTCACCCGCTGGGCGAGTTGCGGAGACAGACGGACCAGCGGCAGTTCGAGCCGCTCCGATTCGAGCGGAATGAGGCGCTCGGCGAGCAGAGGGTCCCCGCCGTCCAGCAGTTCGACAAGCGGCAGTCCGTCCGTTTCGGTGAACGGGCCATGGGCCGTGCGCCGCAGGGCTGTCATGTGCCCGCCGCAGCCGAGCATCCGGCCCAGATCGTGACAGAGCGAGCGGATATAGAAACCTTTGCTCGTGCGGACCGTAAACTCGACGAAGGGAGATTCGACGTGGGTTTCCTGGACGGAATACAGCTCGACGGCGACAGGCTTGGCGACTATTTCCTCTCCTGCCCGCACCCGTTTATAAAGCGGTTTGCCTTGCTGCTTTTTCGCCGAGAAAACAGGCGGCGTCTGCATCAGCGGACCGACAAACTTTGTCAGCGCATCGGCAATCGCCTCGGCCGAGGCCGTCACGGAAGCCGTTTCGATAACCTGCCCCGTGCAATCATACGTATCGGTCGCCTCGCCGAGCTTCATCCGCACGCGATAGGCTTTGCCCGATTCCGAAAGATAGGCGGCGAGTTTGGTTCCTTCGTTGATGCAGAGCGGCAGAAGGCCCGTGGCGATCGGGTCCAAGGTGCCGGCATGGCCGACTTTCGCCAAGCCAAAACGCCGTTTCAGCCTATCGACGACATCGGCGGAGGTAAGCCTTTCGGGTTTATCGACGATGACGAGGCCGTGAAGGTCGGCGCGGCCGCGAGCGGCTACCATAGGTCGCGGATCCTCCAGGATTCGCCCTCGCGAACAAGCCGCACCGTTTTATCCCCCGCAGGTCCGTACCGCAGTTCGGCGACGTCCCCGACCACGGAAAACGGCGCGCAGGCATAGGGGGCCAGTTCGGCGTCCCATTGGCGCAGTTCCTGGACCAGACTCGCCGGGGGAGAAACCGGGCTCTGTTCCACATCGGCCGGAACAAGCGACTGAATGGCGTCGAAGTCCCCTTTGGCGATGAGATGACGAGCCAGAAGCACGGTCATTTCCGGCGTCCGATCGTGGTAGGGGCCGATCGTGGCGCAACGAATTTTCCACTCTTCGCCCGAGCGGGCGAGCAGAAACACGTCCTTGCCGGCGCGCACCGTGGCCGTGGCTTCGGCCCGATCCCAGTCGGCCGCGAAGGGGAAATCCCCTACCCTGCCTTTGGCCAGCGCCTCGGCCAGCGTCGCGCCGTCGATTCGGGCGGCTCCCTCGTCCAGCATCGCCGCCGCCTGATCGGCCTGCCTGTCCGCGACGGCGCGGCTGAACTCCTGCGCCCGCCAGCGCGGCCCCTTGCCGGAAGCGCAGCCGGCAAAAATCAGCCCCACGAGAGATATGAGCAAAAGCCGTTTTACCATCTGCCTATACGTTCCCCCATGCGCACCGCCGCACCCGGCGTTACGTTCTCGAATTCCATTTTCCCGGGCGGAAAGAGCAGCACAACCGTCGAACCCATGTGGAACATCCCCAGTTCGTCGCCGCGCCGCACGGCTAGCGGCGGATCGTAGCTTGCCTCGGCGGACCGGCCGTGGCGGAAAGGTCCGCGTTCCCGCTCGAAGCTGGCGGAAATCCTGGCCACGCAGGTCGCTCCGACCATGACCACGACCACAAGCCCGGACGAAGTCGTGAGCCGCACGACCAGCCGCTCGTTGCGCGAAAAAAGGTTCGGGATGCTCCTTACCGCCGGCGGGTTCACCGGATAAAGCGCGCCGGGAATGTAGCGGTAGCCGGCTATGGCTCCGTCCACGGGAAAATGAACCCGGTGGTAATCGCGCGGCGCAAGATAAACGGTCGCAAAGCGGCCGCCATCGAACGCTTCGGCCAGCCGCTCGTCGCCGAGCAGTCTGGCCGCCGAATAACGCTTGCCCTTGATCTGCGTCAGTTGCAGAGCTTCCAGCGGGCCGCTCTCGGCCCATGTGCCGTCGCAGGGGGAAACGATCGCCTCGGGCGCGGCGTCGATCGGCCGCGCGCCCGGCTTCAACGCCCGCGTGAAAAAGGCGTCGAAGCTGTCGAAAGCCTCCGGCGGCTCGGCCGCTTCGTCGATCTCAACGCCGTATCGGCGGACGAAAAAACGAATCGTCGAGTGCAGCACGCGGCGCGGCGGACGACGGTCGGACAACCACCCCACAGTCCCGGTGAGACTGCGTTTGGGAAGCATCCGCAAAAAAATTCGGGTCGTCCGTTCCTTCATCGTCCTGCGCGTCGGCGGGATCTAGTCTCGCCGTGAAATTTCACCCATCGCTCCGGCCGGGTCAGTTTAGAGGAAGAAAATCAGCGTGACCAGCAGAAACGTCGGGATCAGGATGCCCACCGAGTATTTCATGTAACCCAGGAAGGACGGCATCTTCACGCCGGCCTCGTCCACGATCGCCTTGACCATGAAATTCGGGGCGTTGCCGATATAGGTATTGGCGCCCATGAACACCGCGCCGACGGAGATAGCCTGAAGGATCTTCACCGGCACACCGGCCACGCACACCACGTCCCCGCCGCAGATGTTCAAGCCCTGGCCGAGCGACATGAACGTGAGGTAGGTGGGAGCATTGTCGAGGAACGAGGAGAGGCCGCCGGTCAACCAGAAAAACTGCCAGGGCTGATCGACGCCGAATTCCGCGCCGTGGGCTTTCAAGAGGCAGATCGCCGGGAGCATCGTCACGAAGATGCCGGCGAACAGCACCGCCACTTCGACAATGGCGTTGAAGGTGAAAAAATTCTGCTCGCGGGGGCTTTTATCGTCGGGGCTCTTCCGCCGCGCCTCGTAATGCTTGTCGAGCAGGTAGGAGACGATCGCCAGGGCCACCATCACCGGTTCGCGCCACCAGGCCAGATGATCGGTCAAGAGGACGATGCTGGCGATGACGCCGCCCAGAAACAGGAAGTTGATCTTGCCGCGGATAGTCAACGGCTCGACAAGCGTTTTGTCGCGCAGCTGGTCGAGCAGCGCTTCCTTCTTGTAAGCCCGGAGATCCCAGAAATAGAAGAGAACCAGGAGCAGGCTGACGGTCGCCAGCCATTCTTTCCATAACTGGAGCGTCCAGAAGAACGGCACGCCGCGCAAAAAGCCCAGGAACAAGGGCGGGTCGCCGATGGGCAACAGCGAGCCGCCGATGTTGGCGACAATGAAGATGAAGAAGACAAAAATGTGGACCACGTTGCGCCGCTCGCTGTTGGTGCGCAGAAGCGGGCGGATCAGCAGCATGGCGGCTCCGGTCGTGCCGACGAAGCTCGCCAACAGGCCGCCGATGGCGAGGAAGGTCGTATTCGTGGCCGGCGTGGCGCGCAGGTCGCCTTCCAGATGGATGCCGCCGGCGATCGTGAACAACGCGAAGAGCAAGATAATAAAGGAGTAATACTCATGGGAGAGGCTCAACAGCGCCGCGCCGCCGTCGTCAACGAAACCCAGGAAATAGATGAGCATCGGCAGGCCGCAAACGGCCGCGATGATGCCTTTGTTGAGATTCGATTCCCACCAGTGGGTGAAGGCCAGCGGGATCAGCGCGATGCCCAGCAGAATGGCGATGAACGGCGCCACCGTCACCACCGCGAGGTGCTTGCCTATCTCCTCTTCGAGGCCTTCCGTGTGCGGGGCGAAGAAGTAGAGCAACAGCAGAATTACCAGAAAGATTGCCGCCCCAATCGCCGATCCGGTGACCGCTTTTCGCATCCCGACCCACCTTTCATCAAGTGGCGCGTTCGAAGGGCGCCGAACGAACCGGTAAACAGGAAGAGAGGAATCGACGCTGGCCGGATTATACTAACTTTGACGGGCAGGGCAACTTTGGAACAAAAAGCCCCCGGCAGGGTTCCACCCTCCGGGGGCTTGATATTTTTCAGCGCTTGCGGCTAAAACCCGGCGGCGATGTCCTCCAGCCGGTGGCGGTCCAGAATCAGGATGGAATCCTTGGTCGTTTTGACCACCTCCTGCTTGGCCAGCCGGCTCATGGTGCGGATCGCCGTTTCGATGGTGGTGCCGGTGAGGTCGGCGATGTCCTGACGCGAGAGATGAATGTTGAGCTTCACCTGGTCGCCCTCTTCCTCGCCGATCTTATGCCCCAGCTTGAGCATCAAATTGGCGATGCGGTAATCGACCTTGCCCACTGACAAGTCCGTAATCTGATCCGTAAGACCGCGCATTTTATGCGCCATTTCGCTCAGCACGGCCCTCGTCATCATCGGGTTTTGGTCCATGACCCGCACGAAAGTCCGCTTTTCGATCAGCAGAACCATCGAGTCCTCGGCCGCCACGGCCGAAGCGGGTTGCGGCTCCGCGTCGAACACGCCTTCCATCAGGAACATCTCGCCCTTGGCGTAGATGTCGAGAATCACGTCTTTCCCGAAGGACGTGTGCTTGACGACCTTGAGCTTGCCCTGAGTCAGCAGATACAGATGGGTTGCCTTTTCGCCTTCGTGGCAGAGGTATTCGCCTTTTTTCAGTTCCTTCATCATCGCAGCGCGCGCCAGGATCGACAGATCGGACGGCGACAACGACTGGAAGATGTCGTACTTCTTGATCAAATCTTTCATCTAGTCCACCTTTCCACCAAGACCAACGCTTCCCGAGCATGGGTCCTCCCCATTACCTCCGTGAACTTAGAGGGGAAAACCATCCTGTTTCTTCCCGGAAATCTATTCATAGGATTGCTTTTTCGATTTCCCCGCGCGGTCCGGATCGGCTATAGTTCCGCGAAAGGGTAAGGAGTGGGACATGAGCGCTGACGAAACCGCCAAGTTGAAGGCCCGGATCCTGCAATTGGAAGACGACAAAGGCCGTCTGCTGGCGCAAATCGAGCGGCTGGAGATGGAGAAGGAGCAGCCCTCTCTGAATCGCACGATTCACGGCCTGACGGTGATGATCGTCCAGACCGACGCCCAGGGCCGCCTGAGCTACATCAACAGCGCGATGGAAGAACTCCTAGGCATCGACCGCAAGGCGGTGCTCGGCCAGCCGCTTTCCGTCATCGACCAGAGCCGTCTGGGCAAGGGCTACCTGCAGCTCATGTACGATCAGGCGGTGAAAAGCCAGGAGGAGATCACCGCCGAGCACCATTACGCCGATCCCAAAACGGGCAAGATGCGCTACGTGAAAGTAAAAGTGACCGCGCAACCGGACGGGGCGCAGATCCTCATCGAGGACCAGTCCAACTTCAAGCGGCTCGAATCCTCCTTCAAACGCTACGTCTCGCCGAAGGTCATCGAAGAACTGCTGCGCAAGGACTTCGACTTCTTCCGCCCGGAAAAATACGAACTCACCGTCCTCTTCGCCGACCTGCGCGGCTTCACGCGCCTGTGCACGCGGCTGACGCCGGAAGAGGTGAAGCGGGTCATCGACCGCTTCCTGGGGCTGATGATGCGGGTCATCATCGACGAGGAGGCCACCGTCGATAAGGTCGTCGGCGACGAGGTGATGGCGCTGTTCGGAGCGCCGATCCGCTACCCCGACCACGCCGTGCGGGCGGTGAACGCGGCGTTGAAGATGCAGGAGGTGCATCAGCACCTGATCGAGGAGTGGCGCTCGTCCGGCCTGGAGAATCCGCCCGCCCTGGGCATCGGCATCAACACCGGCGAGATGATCGTCGGCAACATCGGCTCCGAGCTGCGGATGGATTACACCGTCCTCGGCCATCACGTAAACCTGGGCAGTCGCCTCTGCTCGGCGGCGAAGGGCAGCGAAGTGCTCATCTCGCCGCGCACCTTCGAGTTGACCAAGACGCTGTTGCAGAAGAATCCGCAGGCGATCCGCCATTCGGTGAAGTTCCGCTCCGCCCCCGAACTCTTCGCCAAGGGCATCGACGCGCCCATCCATCCGATCAGCGTGGTTCGGGTGGGGGTGTAGATTGCACGGGTTCTGGTTTTAGCAAGATTCGCTTGCTTGCGTCCTCTCGCCGAGCACTCCCTTCACGAACAGCTCGCCGGCGCGGAAGCTGGAGCGCACGAGCGGCCCCGCCGCGACGAAGCGGAAACCCAACGCCCGCGCCTTCTCTTCCCACATCTGAAATTCCTCCGGCGTCAGATAGCGCGCCACCGGCAGATGCTTCGGCGAAGGCCGCAGATACTGCCCCAGCGTGACGATGTCCGCCCCGGCGGCCTTGAGATCGGCGAGCGAGGCGGCGATCTCGTCGTCCGTCTCGCCCAGCCCCGCCATGATCGACGATTTCGTGAGCCGGCCGGGATCGAGCCGCTTGACGGCTCGCAAGACCTCCAATGAGCGCTCGTAGTCGGCGCGGCGATCGCGCGCCAGCGGCGTGAGGCGGCGCACCGTCTCGATATTATGCGCCACGACGTCGGGCCGCGCGGCGACGAGCGTCTTCAGCGCCGCTTCGTCGCCGGAGAAGTCGGGGATCAGCGCTTCGATGCGCGCCTGCGGCAGACGGGCGCGGATGGCCTCGACCGTCGCCGCGAAGTGCGCCGCGCCGCCGTCGGCGAGGTCGTCGCGGTCCACCGAGGTCAGCACCACGTAGTCCAATTCGAGTTCGGCCACGGCCTCGGCGACGCGCCCCGGCTCCTCGGCGTCGAGCGCGCCTTTGGGGTTGCCGGTTTTCACCGCGCAGAAGCGGCAGCCGCGCGTGCAGACGTCGCCCATAATCATGATCGTCGCCGTTCCGCCGCCCCAGCATTCGGCGACGTTGGGGCAGAGCGCCGATTCGCAGACCGTGTGCAGATCCAACGTGCGCAGCCTCTGTTTGACCCGGCGGTAGCGCTCGCCTCCCGGCGCGCGGCTGGCGATCCATTTCGGCTTGGGCGGACGGTTGGCGGTGCGGGGCATGGCATCCTCGAACGACAGACGGCATCGATATTTTCGGTAGCACGCGAAACGGGATTGGTCAATGCGGCGGACAAAAAAGCGGCTGGAACGACCATGGAAGAGACGACGAGCGGACAACGCGAGGAGCGGAGCGGAATCCTTCGCGGCGAAAGAAATTCGCCCGACAGAGGCGCGGCGAACGGCGCCCGGCGCCGGCCCCATCCGGCCGACGCGGCGAAAGGAAGCTAGAGTTCGATTTCCTTCAACTGGTCGGCTTTGTCCGCCTTCTTCTCGTCGAAATCAAACGGATCGTCGCAGTGGGAAAACAGTTCCTCGTCCATGATGTCTTCCAGATTCTCATAGAAACTCTTCACCCGCATGTACTCCTCGCGCTCGAAATCTTCATAGCTGGCGTACCGCTTGAAGTTGCGCATCGCACCCTCCCTCCGTTGATGGATTGACGCCCGCGCTAACGCGCGCGGGCCTTCCCGCCGCGTCCCCGTTTCGACACGGCGGCGTAAGACGTCCCCTCGAATATGGCCCGGTATTTTTCCAAAAGATCCGTGACGGCTTCCCGCAAGTACTCGCTTTGGGTGATGCGAGTCTCCCGCGCCAATAATTGCAGCATCTCCTTGTGCGTCCGCGAGATGACGACGTTGGTGACTACGTTGTCGCGCCGCTGCCTCACGATGACTTCACCGCCGTGCTTAGAAATCTTGCGATCATCCGACACCCGTGACGAATCGCCGCGCTGAACGTACTACACGCTATAACACGACACTATATTACATATCATGTCTTGGTACTGTTATGGTTAGTATACCAATGATGTATGGATGTCAAGATAATTGTTCTGTCGCGGAAGGATGCGGCAGGTATGGGATCGGCGCGGTGATTCACGAATGAAGAGCGGCCGCCGCTGCATCGGGAACGGCGGCCGTCAGTCAAGAATCGCCGCTGTCGTGTCGGCCTTATTTATTCGAAACCGATGAAGGGAAAACTGTCTTGCGGGAGCGACTCAAAACGGAAAGGACGCGTTAGAAAGGTGGCGTCCTTTAAAAAAACGCCGCCTTAAAACGTCGCGGAGGCTCGGGTTAGAAGTCGGCGCCGAGATTGAAGCTGAAGTTGTAGACGTTCTCCGACGTCACCGTCACTTCGGGCGTGAAGCAGACGTACGCGCCGATGAGGCGAACGCCGATGAACCAACGGTGGATGGCGAAGGACTGCTTGTCGAGCAGAAGCAGGCGGTCGTTGTTTTCCGCGTCGAAGCTGGGGTTGACGACGTGCGGCGCGGCGATCGAGTAGACCAGCGAGTAGCCCGTGTACGGCGCCAGCTGCACCACGCCGCCCAGACCGAAATTCTTCGAGATGCTCAAATCCCAGTTGAGGATGTCCATGTCCATGTCCGGCGCGCCGAAGAGATGCTCGTAAGTCATGCGCAGGGCCATGTCCGGGACGTAGGTGAACCCTTCGACGAAGGCGACCTTGCCCTCGACGCCGGCGAGGTACATTTCGGAACTGATGAGGTAGGAGATGATGAAGCCGAGTTCGGTGGAAAACGGCAGGCCTTTGCGGGCGTGAAACTGCGCGGTCTGCAGAATGGTCGGCGCGCTGCCATCCTTCGACGTGGTGGAATATTCCGGTTCGGTCTTGAACCGCTCGACGCCCTGCAAGGCGTCGTCCCACTGCTCTCCGCCGGGGATTTTATTGAGCGTGTATTCGAGGCCCAGATTCCAGCCGGACCAGCCGAGCGTTTCCGCCGGAGCGTGGAATTTCGGGGCGAGCACGGCGGCGAACTGGCGGGCGAAGCGGCCGAACTTGGCGTTGTCGGCCAGCATCAGCGACGGATTGGCGCGATCGGGAAGACAGAAGCCGAAGGCGGGATCGCCGTTGTCCTTATCGCGCTGGCACATGCGCCAGAGGAACAGGTCGTTGGGCGCGGCCCAGGCGTTGCTTGCAAACAAAACCACCGCCGTTGCCAGAAGCACCGTCCTACGGATGAATCTGTTCATGGGCCCTCTTTGCAAAACTACTGACGAGATGTCGGATGCACGGTAGCAAAATCACCCCCCGCCTGTCAAGGGGGTGCATCACAAGATATTGCGGATTGGGGCTGTATTTTTTTGGCTTTTATAGATATACTAAATGTAATACACTAAGTGGAGGATAGAGTCATGGCGGA
>QZKR01000064.1 GCA_003598065.1 Myxococcales bacterium
CCGCCATGACTCTATCCTCCACTTAGTGTATTACATTTAGTATATCTATAAAAGCCAAAAAAATACAGCCCCAATCCGCAATATCTTGTGATGCACCCAATTGTTAGCCATTATGAAATTTTTTCTTGACATCCCAGGGCTCAAATATTACTGTCTGGGTAACGAACCAACCTTGTATAACCATAAGTAGTAGACTCGCCCGACACCATCGCGCAATGCCTTAATGCGGGCATCGAGGAGACGACCCATGAATCACCAACGATGGATTGTTGTATTGCTGTGTGGCTTGTGGACGGTCGCTTTTGCCCCCGGTCAGGCCGAAGGCTGCACGGACCTATGCCAATCAGAAGGCGGACGGTATTGCCTTGGCGGACCGGATTACTCCGAATTGGGAATCTATACCTGCCGGCGTAACGCAGAAAGTGGCTGCCTTGAACACCAACTAACCGAGTTTTGCGACAACCAGTTTTGCGTCGGAGGAGAATGCGGCTGCCATAACGATTGTCAGGAGCCGTCTTGGCGCTGTGTAGATCAATTTACCTCAGAAGTGTGCGCAGACGTTAACCCCGCAGACAACGAATCGTGTACAGGGTGGGTGTTTCAAACCGATTGCTCAAAATCCTGGAGTATTTGTTATGAAGGCAGTGGAACCTGTAGGGACTATTGGAATCGTCCCGACGGCGACTATGATATTGAAACCCGCGAAGACTGGCCTTGCCGACCGCTTTGTGATCAGGAAGGAGAAGTCCTGTGCGCCGATGACCTAAACCGATGCGAGCCAAACGAATTCGGGGGGTGTCTTGCTCCGGCGACCATCCACGACTGCGGCAATGGGGTGTGCCGGGATAACGAATGTGTGTGTCCCAATGAGTGTACACCGGGCGAGGCAACTTGCCTGGATCGAATTACGCTGAAAGAATGCTATGTCAGCGATTACAACGACGAGCTGCCGTCATGCATCGTTTGGGGCACACAAAAATGCTTCGCCTTGTTTGCCGAGTGTCGCGATGGAGCTTGTATTGATCTCCGAACTTATTTCCTTGATGGGGATAGCGACCTTGATGAAGATCTCGACCCAGAAAAGGTAGAAACAAATACCGATTCTGACCCGGCACAGGGTGATTTGGAAGCAGACAACGAAGAAGAAACCGATTTCGACCCTGATCCGATACGGCCAGACTATGATGAAAAAAGCAATGGCGATGGCGGTTGCCAGTCGCTTAAACCGGGCGTCCGCTGGCTAGCGATATGGTTTGCAGTTCTAATCGGCATCAACAGAAAACGAATAAAAGCCAGTTAAGACGTTACGACGGATGTACCGGTATTTATCCTGAGGTTCAGCTTCCAAATCAAGGGAGGTCGGCTATGCCCAGGTTATTGAAAACTGTCTTGATCGTAGCGTTTCTTTCGTTTTTGATTCCTTCTATCGGCTTGGCGGAATTGATGGAAACCCAAGATGTGCCGTTCGCTCTGAACCCGGCATATGAAACTTATTTCGGATCTCACCCTTACAATGGGACGGGCATTGACGAAGCCCATCGACGCGTGATGGAGCAACTTCGTTGGTGCATTCATACGCCGATCGACGCCTGCTGGCAATATGAAAGCTCTCATACTAATCCAGCTTGGGTTCCCCCCGTCATACCATCCGATCCCGTCAATTGCCCCAATTGGCTTGATAAAGATTTCCCCAAGGATGTGCGCTTCCTGGTGCTGAAATATTTGCAGCATTATGATACCGGTGAGCCCTGGGAAATCGTTCGACCTAATATTCGCGATAACCGCTCGATTAATGTGGACACTTACAAGCGCGTTTTTGCCGCCAACATTGCCCATTCTTTTTGGATGGAGATCCGCGGTAGAGTACCTTGGAGGCTCACCGACATGGCCGAACGTGCGGCCAATTCTCCCCGAGGAATCAATGATTATCATGGCGGCATCCAGCATGTTCTTGACGCCAGATGTCTTCTTCGAGAGGAAACTGCTTTGAACATCGATATTGGCAGATTGGACGTTTTCAATCAAACGATTTTGTGGAATCCTCGGATTCTTTATGACATGGTAAAAGAATATGCGGCAAGTTGGCCACGTCTTCCTGCCAACATCGAAATAGACGAAGCTGACCTGGACTTGGATGGTAGTCCGTCGCTCAAAGTGCGGCAATTTCCCGGCCCTCAAACCGGCAGGGAAACGCTTGTCCAGCTAATTCGATATTTCGACTCTCAGACCAAGCATGCGTCGGCGCGTACTGGAGATACGGGCACCAATGTCTTATTTTATTCAGCCGATTCAACTGCCCCTTTGGAGGGGCTCTCTTTTTCAGGTACCTTTCCGGAACTTGAAATCAATTCAGGATATGTTAGGCGAGGGTGTCCCGGCGCTCATGAGTTATTGCGTGCTATTTTGCGCATCTGGAACACGCCGGTTTTCATACACCAGCAACATTTTCACTATGAAGATCGAGACAGAGATGGCGATGGAATACAAGACCCACAGGGACCAATCCATGCAACTTCGTTCATTCCGGATTTAGGCCCACACGGATTAGGCGTATTCAACCACAATGATACGCTTTACTCCGACTGGACTCATGAAGATGAAACAGCTCTCGACTCCATCCCTGTGGGTCGATTCTTTGTGCCTTTGGAAACAATGCAAGGCCGAGATCGTTGTGTCCGACAGCCACAAGGGGGACTTAATTTTCATCGAAACAATTGTGTAGCAAACGATCCGGCATGGATCGACTATGTATGCCATGCGACCCATCTGGCGCATTTACAGATCGAATATCCCAATTTCGGAGCGATGCGTCGCTATTGTTTCGATTGGTGTCTGGAAAACGGCGGATACTGGTCATGTGATTTTCCCGACGCTGGTTTTTCCTTGGAATGGGGCAGCGAATATACGTCGAACTGCACCTGCATGATGAATAATCCATCTGAATGCCCGCCGGGAGGGTGTGGCCCTTGGGGATGGTGTCAGGATGGACATTGCATATCCCCGCGGGCGATTTGTAATCCTTTATGCCCGCCCGGCCAACTTTGCAACGACGGAGTGTGTACGGAACGTCTATTTACAAAAGACCGCGTTCCCCCGATCCGTCCCTTGGAAGGACCTCCGGGCGCGGGAGGTATTCCTGACCCGGACGAAAATATTACCGATGGAGCAACAGTTATGCTCGGCAGGTACTGGGATTTTCCTTGGTGGCAGATCCATTGGGGTTACGACCCCGTGGTTCATCAAAACACATGCCCCGCTTGGAGAGATCTTTTTGATAACCGATTTAACCTTTGGGCAACACCGGCAACCGCTCCTGCTGGCGATCCTGATTTTGAAACGTCAATTCTTAATCCACCGGCTGATTCCTGGATTCCGCCCATTGATCGGCAGGTCTGCGATTTCTTCTTCAACTACGACATGAATTTACAAAAAAAGCGCAACAAGTGGAAAATTTATGAATATTTACAGAATGATTATGGCCTAGACGACCGGACACTTCTCGATCGGGCGGGAAATACCGCCTATCTCGATTGGGGTGAGACAAATTGCATTGATCTTTTCGGCAGGTTGGTAGTTAATCCAGCTGCCGACCCATATTCAGTGCTTAGACAGTGCGGCCTTGACCTTGATGGCAACGGGCCATACATCGTTGAAACGAACGGTAATGCAATTTCCCCTAACAGAATATATGTTCAAAATTCGCCGATAGCTTGGGGCAGAATTTCCGGTTTGCGACTTAATAGCGACAACTCCTCGTTGTCATTCAGAGTCGATCGCTCCAGCAAATTGGGGAAAGACATCCTTGTTTACACAATGATGAAGGACCGTTCTTCTTCTCACAATTTGGTTTTGGAATATCGGATTGCGGGTGGTTCATGGACATCGTTAGGATTTTTTGGGACAAATACTCCGCCGCCTTCCAACGACCTGTACGCCACTCACTTAATGTATGCCTTGCCAAATGGAATGATCTGGAACGCAACCTCCATAGAATTTAGATACCGCTACGAATGTAACGCACCTTGCGTTAACTTTCCTGCCGACGGCGCAGGCGACGATGTCTTCTTGACAATGATAAAATTCGCCGAACCCAAGAGCTGCGGGGGAGCGAGCACCGATGTAGATTATGATGGTCTCGCCGATGGTTGCGACTCCTGCCCAACGACACATTCATTGCGCGATGCCGATCAGGACTGTATTGAAGATCGTCTAGACCAATGTAAATTCACAAGGGACGATGAGGACCTTGAGGGCGACTGTATCTCGGATTCGACCGATAACTGCTCTCCGCTTAAGGTTTCTCATCAATGCGCTTTCCCCCATGTGGATTGCTGGAATCAAACGCAGGAAAATTCCGATGAACTAGCAGAGAGACAGAACGGCTGGGAAGAACGCGGAGACGCATGCGATGACCGCCCCATTCTCAATCCGTGGCCATTTCGTTTCATCCGAATTCCTGCCTCCTCTGGATTACCCACCGTTTACGCTTCAGCCAGTGATAAACTGTATATTCCGTTTGTCTACAAATTGCCCAAGCGCTACGAGGGAACGCAGCATCGCCATGTCCAGATTCATGCCTGTCGCTGCGCGGGAGCAGACTGCCAAAATTGTGGACGCGAAAATGGAGAGTATCGCGAGATACATTACCGAAGGCGTGGCGATAACCAGCACCTAATGAGCGGAGAAATTCTTGGATTCTCTACCAGCCCTAAAGCAATGGGATATGAATGGCGCTGGCTCGACGACTCTCAATACTTCAACGCTGGCAATCGTATCATGATTAGATTCTCTCATTGGCAGGGCGATGCCGACATGATTCGTGTCGCCCTTGGTCCGATCGATTTGCCACAAGAAACGCAAGCCTCGCCTCCTCCCAATTGGGGGCAGGTACTTCCCAAAGTATCAGCCACCTCGTCCAATTGGGTATTGTTAACCTATACATCAACCGAGAACGGTTCGCGTTTTGTCTGGAATCCAAGTTCCAACTACGGAACTTGGCTAAATGAGGACGCGGATGACTATTCGACTCATGCTTCGACCGGTATGGCAGTAGCAACTGGTTTTGGCTTCTTTGGCAAATTGGCGTTTCGGGGAATGGTGCTTCCTGAAGAAGTTTATGAAGCTCCACCGCTTCTCCAATTTTATTTTAGCGGCGTTCACACTAATCAGAACGTCCTTCACAATGATTTCTACATGAGCGTGACGACAGCGAGCGGGACTAAATGGTACGACCTCAGTTTGCTGCAACGATTCTTCCCTGAATTTCCAGTGGATGAAGGAATGGATATGGAAGATGGCAATTATGTTCCCAAGCCAAGGCTGAATGGGGAAATGTACTTGGATGCCGTTCGCAAGCAGGTCGTTCTCGCCGGTGGGCATCAGGCCATCTCTCCCGATGATCCTTCCATTTCAGGAACTCCCATTTACGATGTAGATGTCTTTGACCTGACTACTTTACTCTGGAACTCGAAAGGCCGGATTCCATTTTCTCTTGATTCGACGACAGCCAGGAAGCAATTCAAGACGGCCTTCCGTTCTTTAAACAATGAATTGTGGATATTCGGCGGAGCTTCCGCGCAAAGCGGAGCGCAAGCGGAAGGGTCTGTATTTGTGCTAGACTTATCCGGAGAGAATGGATGGCAAGAGGTATCCTTTGCTGGGGAACATCCGGCAAGAATCGGCCATAGCGTCACATACGACTACATCACAGACCGGTTCTATTTTTACGGAGGGACGGAAGCAACAACGGGCGATGCCGGGACGGCCAAGAACGATATTTGGGTTCTTGATCCGGCGGCTCGAACATGGGAACAACATTACCCCGGCGGCGAAGACGGGCCGGTTCCCTACTTAAACACGCCGATTGTCTATGACGCGTATAACAACCGTCTCGTCATCCTTCAGCCCGGACAAACAGGCGATGACCCCAATGCCCCTTCTTATTATTTTGATCTTGGCGCGTGGTACGCGATTAACGAGATTCCCGAAACGGATGGTGATGCAGACGGCGACGCGGACCAGGACATCGACCAAGGTACACCCGATCCTGGTTGCCCTGGCGGCTGCCTTGGCCCTGACCAATTCATTCGTGCTGCCGGGGCGACAGAGTCAGGCGGCAATGGCGCGCGCCGTTCTCACTCTGGCGGAACAGAGTTCTTCCTTTACATCATCCTTCCTCTGCTTACACTGGGAATCATTGTCCGTCGGCTTGGGCTTTGGGTAAGCGAAAGAGGCAGCAAAGAGCAATGAACTTCCTTGCAAAGCGTGTCCTAATCGGGTTGGGCGCTGCCTGTTTTCTCCTGTCTGCCTGCGAGTCTACGACTATAGCGCCTCAATCCGATGCCGATTGCGTACCCGCTTGCGCAGAGCGCTTTCGTTGCCTTGGCGGCAATTGCTTTTTGGCCTGCGAGACAGCCGAAGATTGCCCGTCCGAAATACCGTTTTGCAACGAGGAGGGGCTCTGCGATTTGGCTCCAACGGCGGACGGTGACATAGAGGGTATGGAGAGCGAACCCACCGAGGATGGTGACTTAGATTTCACCGACCACGACCGCCAAGAAACGACCGACGACGATGCGGATCAAATTGAGGCGGATGACCGGGAAGAGGTTGACGATGGCGAACCGGAACAACCGGATTCCGCAGAAGAAGAGGACTTGGATTTAGACCTCGACTCAAACGACGGGCAAGACGGCGACGAGAGCGGGTCAGAACCAGAGGAGGATCAGACAGAAACAGACGAACCAGAAGAGCAACCGTCAGAAGTGGAAACCGAGTTGGAAGAGTATGAATGCCCTTGTCCGGAAGGACGGTGCTGCTACAACTGCGAGTTTCTTGTCGGCATGGCCTGCGCTGATGCCGGATGGGAGTATCAATGCTCGCCCGGCGGAGTCGGAAGCTGTAATGCCAACTACGAAACCCGACAACTTTTCCAGATCTGTTCTGGGTCCTCACCTGAATGCGATGGGCCGGTAGTAACTGGAAGCGGCTGGGTTGTAATCGACCAATGCAAATCGTATGAGCAGTGCACTTTGGATGGCTGTGTGGAAGCGCGCGAGACGTGTTGCGAGTGCCAGAGCGGACCTTGTTGCGATGGCTGCCGATTCAAGAATACCGACTCCGTTTGCCGCACAATCGAGGAAGAGCAGGGTTGCCCGTGGGGAAACGATCCAGGGGATGATATCGGCGTACGGGGGATTTATCAGTACTGTTCGGGCGGTACTTCGGAGTGCAATGGGAATATCGTTGAACAGGACTGGGAGTTGGCCTGGGACTGTTGGGACGAAACCCATTGCACGCATGGCTACTGCATGGTCAACGAGTGCCAAGTCAACATCGACTGCGGGATGGGTGCGCCGTTTTACTGCCGAAACGGCGTATGCGAATACCATGAGGAAAAATGCCAAGGAGGCGCATGTCCAGACGCCAATACTTACTGCAATACGTTGTATACCATCTGCCTACCCAAAGTCGGTCCTTGCCGCGACGATGCCGATTGTGTTGGTAACCCCGCCGGTGGAGCTTGCGACCCGGCGATGCAGAAGTGTCGCGGGGCGACTGGTTGCCTGCCAGAAATCAATAACTGTTACTCGGGGACGGAGTGCAGGCATTTGGATGAGTTTTTAGGGTACAAGGGCGATTATTGCGTGAACTGCGATAACGACTCGGAATGCTATCCGGGGCTGCGTTGCGAAAAGCGTACGCTTTACCCGGAGGTGTGCGTGCCATAGGAACGTTCTGAGAAGTTTCGATTCATCTACCGAACCCGATTCTTTCATGAGCTATTTGCGCTCTTCCTCGCTTGTTGTATAATGCCCCCAGGACCGCCGCGCCCATCATCTGGATTGCCGCCAAGAGGCTGTTGTCCCTGGAGTTCCGTCGATTCCCGCCGAGGTGGAAAATGCCGCGCTGTATGAAGTGGGTAGGGTTTATCGGGGTTGCTTTTTTTATCATCGCCTGCTGGGGCTGCGCCGGCGAAATCACCTACGCTAATTGCCAGATCGATGAACATTGCCCGGGCGGCCAATTTTGCTTGGACGGTCGTTGTCGGCCGCTGGAAAATCCGGATGACGATTATGCAAGCGACGGCGAACAGGCCGATGGAGATATTTCGGAAGACGGCGACGGAACGAGCGACGGCGAAGATTCGGACGAGTCGCCGATTCCCGACGGGGATTCCGTCGATGAGGCGGATCTGGATCCCGAACCGGAGCCCGATCCGGATGGCGACGTTCCGACCGACGGCGACCTGGAGAGCGAATTGGAGCCGGAAGAAGAACCGGAGCCGGAGCCCGAGGCGCCACCCGCCGGGATTTGCGACCAGCCGGTGAATTTGGAGATCGATCGGCCGATTCGCTGGTCCAGCATCGAAGCCGAGAACCATATCAACCCCGAAGCGCCTTGCACCGGGCGACCCTTGGCGGGAGCGGACGTGGTCTTTCGGCTGCGCCTGGAGGCAGGCGATAGCGTGAAAATCACCGTGGCGCCCCAAACGGAGGGCTACGACCCGTCGCTTTATCTGCTCGCCAACTGTCTGCCCTCGCCCGCGGAGTGCCTGGCTATTTCGGATGACGGCGGTCCCGGCGAACCGGAAAGCTTCTCCTATTACGCCGCGAATGCGATCACCGTTTATATCGTCGTCGATTCCTATCGCATACCCGATGTGGAGGGCGGCCGGGGCGAATTCGACATCGCCGCGCTGCGCCAGCCGAACCTCGACACTTGCGAGCCTTGTTCCCAGGAAGATCCCGACGTCTGCGGCCCGAAAGGGGCCTGCACGGCGGTGTGGGGGCCGAACACGCCGTACGAGTACGCCTGCGCCGAGCGCTGCGAGTCCGACGACGAATGCGATCAGGGTTTCGCCTGCCTGACGCGCACCCTCTTCGACAATACCCAAGCCGAGGTGTGCGCGCCCGAGTACGGCGAAATCGACAGACACGCCGTCGCCACCTGCGGCGCGCTCAGAGATTTGGGCACGCCGTGCGCCTGGCAGGCCTTCAGCGACAACGACGCCGCCTGCGGCGCGGACGAAACGGCCGGCGAAGCCATCGACGACGCCATCTGCTTCTTCTTCTTCGAATTGACAGATCTGGTGAGCTATTGTACAATATATTGTGTGGACGACAGTGAATGTCCCGATGGATGGTTCTGCTACGACGTTCCGTTGTCCACCGATTTCGTGTGCAAGCTCAGGTAAAACCAGGGCCCCTCTCGGGCAAGGAGCGGACGGATGGGGAAGCGATCGGGCCGGCTGACGGCATGGGTGGTCGCGTATGCGGCGGCGTTTATCCTTTGCGGATCGGCGCTGGCCCAGGAAACGGGAGTCGAGGGGCCGTCGAACCGTCAGGTGGGTTTGGGCGTGCTTGTCGGGGCGAATTTCCCTTTCTCCAATAATGTCGATTACAAAATCACGGAGTCGTGGGGCTTTTTCGTCGATATCCCGATCATCAGCACCTTCCACATCGCGCCGTCCACCACCCTTTACCGGCTCAACATGGACGATGGCTCGTCGGACCAGGGTATCGCCGACGTGTCGCTGAACTTCCGCTTCGTGATTCCTTTCCCCATGTGGGGCCTGTTTTTCGCCGCGTTTCTGGGCACGTCCTACGGCGAGTTCGTCGAGGGCGACGTGATTCAGGCGCATGTGGGCGGCAATCTGGGCTTTACGGTGCGCCTCGTCTCCAACCTCGACTTCATCATGCTCGGACAATACAAGCTGCTCATCGACGGCAACCAGAGCAACGTGAATTCCGCCCAGGCCATGGCCGGCCTGCAATTCAACTTCTAGCCGTCCGGAATCAGCCGTTTTTCCGGATCCGCGTGAAGCGGCGTCTTCCCGCTTGACATCCCCCGTCGATTCTGGCTTGAATGGGGTCGCGACAGCGCACGAACGATTCGCGGGCGGGCCGTCGGCAAGAGGCCGAAACGGTCCCGTCGCGCGTGCGACGTCCGAGAGATTTCATGCCGTCAAGCCCCGTTTCGAACCTGCCCGCCGGCCTGCTTTGGGCCGAGACGTTCTGGAAAGACCGGCTCGGCGGCCGGCTGCCCGGCGGGACGATTGCGGCGCTGCCGGAAGCCGTGATTCTGGGACTCATCGCGCGGCGCGAGACGGTGGCGACGGCCGAGTCCTGCACCGGCGGGCTGGCCGCCAAGCTCGCCACCGACACGCCCGGCGCGTCAGCGGCGTTCCATCTCGGCGTCGTCGCCTATGACAATGAAGTCAAGGAGCGGCTGCTGAAGGTATCTGGAAAGACCTTGGAAAAATTCGGCGCGGTCAGCGAACTCTGCGTGCGCGAGATGGCCTCGGGGGTGATGAAGCTGCGCCCCCGCGCGACTTACGCCCTGGCGATTTCCGGCGTCGCCGGCCCCGACGGCGGCGCGCCGGACAAACCCGTCGGCGCCGTCTGGATGGCCCTGGCCACGCCCGACGGGAGCACGGCGGAGTGCTTTCATTTTCCCGGCGACCGCGACGCCGTGCGTCTGGCGGCGGCCTATTCGGCATTTGGCATGCTCTGGGAGCATTTGACACGAAAGGAAGGAGCGAATGGCGGTTGATCCCAACAAGATGAAATCGGTGGAACTGGCGATCGGCGCGATCGAAAAACAGTTCGGCAAGGGCACGATCATGCGGCTGGGCGATATGCCCTCGGGCTTGGGCCAGGTGCCGGTGATTTCGACGGGAGTCTTGCCGGTGGATCTGGCGCTCGGCATCGGCGGCATCCCTCGCGGCCGGATGACGGAAATCTACGGCCCGGAATCGTCGGGCAAAACGACGCTCGCCCTGCATTGCGTCGCCCAGGCGCAGAAGGCGGGCGGCATCGCCGCCTACATCGACGCCGAGCACGCGCTCGACGTGGCGTACGCCAAGCTCTTAGGCGTCAACACCGACGAACTGCTCATCAGCCAGCCCGATTACGGCGAGCAGGCGCTGGAGATCATGGAAATGCTGGTGCGCTCCAACGCCGTGGACATCATCGTCGTCGATTCCGTGGCCGCCCTCGTGCCGCGCGCCGAGATCGACGGTGAAATGGGCGACGCCCACGTAGGGCTCCAGGCGCGGCTGATGTCGCAGGCGATGCGCAAGCTCACCGGCCTGATCTCCAAGTCGCTCACCTCCGTGGTTTTCATCAACCAGATCCGCATGAAGATCGGCGTCATGTTCGGCAATCCGGAGACCACCACGGGCGGCAACGCGTTGAAATTCTACGCCTCCATCCGCATCGACATCCGCCGCATCGGCGCGATCAAGAAGGGCGAGGAGGTGACCGGCTCGCGGACGAGAGTGAAAGTGGTGAAGAACAAGATGGCTCCGCCGTTCAAGTCCGTCGAGTTCGACATCAACTACAACGAAGGGATCAGCCGCGAAGGCTCGACCCTGGATCTGGCCTCCGATATCGGCGTCGTCGAGAAGTCGGGCTCGTGGTTCTCCTTCAAGGGCGAGCGCATCGGCCAGGGGCGCGAGAACGCACGCCTCTTCCTGAAGGACAACCCCGACATTCTCGCCACGGTCGAAAAGGAAGTGATGGAGAAGTCCGGGCTGACGCTCAAATCCTCGGGCGACGAGCCCTCGCCGGAGGAGGGTGAGGAAGAGCCGCGGCCGACGAAAAAACGCTAACGACAAGACGGGAAGCCGATGGACCTCAACGAAATTCTCGCCGTAGGTTTCAAGGGCGGCGCCAGCGACATCCATCTCAAGGCGGGACTGCCGCCGATGTTCCGCATCAACGGCGCGCTCTTGGCCCTCAAGGGCGTCGAACCGCTCGTTCCCGACGCCATTCGCCAGATGGCCTTCGCCCTGCTCAACGAGCGGCAGAAGAAAGCCCTCGAAGACACGCGGGAAGCGGACGTCGCCCACGGCATCGCCGGCGTGGGCCGCTTCCGCATCAACGTCTATCACCAGCGCGGTACGCTCTGCATGGCGATCCGCGTCATTCCGATGAACGTGCCCGATTTCGACGGCTTGCGCCTGCCGCCGATCATCAAGAAAATCGCCGACCTGCGGCGCGGGCTGGTGCTCGTCACCGGCACCACGTCGTCGGGGAAATCGTCCACGCTGGCGGCGATGATCAACCACATCAACTCGACGCGCACCTGCCACATCATCACCATCGAGGACCCGATCGAATTTCTGATCCGCGACAAGCGGTCGATGGTCAACCAGCGCGAAGTCGGCATGGATACGCTCACCTTCGGCGGGGCGCTGAAATCGGCCCTGCGCCAGGACCCCGACGTGATCCTCATCGGCGAGATGCGCGACCACGAAACGATCGAGACGGCGCTGCACGCGGCGGAGACGGGCCACCTCGTCCTCTCCACCCTGCACACGCTGGACGCGGCCGAAACGATCAACCGCATCGTTTCCGGCATCCCCGCCAACCAGCAGGCGTTCATGCGCCATCAGCTCGCCTCGATCCTGAAGGCGGTGATCTCGCAGCGGCTCGTCCCCTGCGCCGACCAGAAGAGCCGCGTGCCGGCGGTGGAGGTGCTGATCGCCACCAAGCGCGCGCAGGAGTTGATCGCCGACGAAAAACGCATCTCCGAACTTCGGGAAACGATCGCCGAAGGCTACAAGTCCTACGGCATGCAGACCTTCGACCAGTCGCTGATGTTCCTGTTGAACCGCAACCTCGTCACTTACGAGGAGGCGATCCGGCAGGCGTCGAATCCCGACGACTTCGCCCTGCGCTACAAGGGCATCCAGTCCACGAGCGACGGCCGCTGGGAAGACTTCGAAGGCGAGAAAAAGAAGGAGAAGCAGGAAGACACCTTCGAGGTGGAACGCTTTTGACGACGGATGCCTAGCTCCAAAGCCCGCCCGCCCGACAATCCTTTCGATGCCGCGTTGCGTCTGCTCGCCGCGCGCGAGCACAGCCGCAAGCAGTTGGAGACCAAGCTGCTCAAGCGCGGCTATGCGCCGGAAGACGTCGCCGCCGCCTTGACAAAGCTCGGACAGTTGGCCTACCTTGACGACTCGCGTTTCGCCCGCGCGCTGGCCCGCGAATTCATGGGCCGGCGGATGCGGGGCGAGGGTTATGTCCTGGCCAAACTGCGCGGCGCGGGGATATCCGAGGCGGTCGCTCAGAACGCGGTCGCCGAGGCGCGCGGGGAGATCGACGGCCCGGCGCAGTGCCGGGCGCTTGCCGAGAAGAAGCTTGTCTCGCTGCGCGAGGCCGATCCGAAACGGCGGCGCGACAAGTTGGCGCGTTTCTTGAGCGGACGGGGTTTTGCGGCGGATATGGTGTGGGACACGGTGGACGATCTGTTGAGACCCGACGGCAACAAGGAAGATTGACATGGCGCGCACGTCACGCGAGGTTCGCGAGGAATTTCTGAAGTATTTCGAGGCGCAGGGCCACAAGCGGATGCACTCCTCGTCGCTGATTCCGCTCGGCGATCCGACGCTCCTGTTCACCAACGCCGGCATGAACCAGTTCAAGGACGTCTTCACCGGCAAGGTGCAGCGGCCGGCCCCCTCGGCGACGACGGCGCAGAAGTGCATGCGCGTTTCCGGCAAACATAACGACCTGGAGAACGTCGGCCGCACGGCGCGCCACCACACCTTTTTCGAAATGCTCGGCAATTTTTCCTTCGGCGACTATTTCAAGCACGAAGCGATCCGCTACGGCTACGAACTTGTCGTCGAACGTCTCGGCATCGACCCGAACAAACTCTGGTTCACGGTTTACAAGGATGACGACGAGGCCTACCAGATCTGGACGCGCGAGATCGGCGCGCCGGCCGATCGCGTCGTGCGCATGGACGAGAAGAGCAACTTCTGGTCGATGGGCGACGTCGGCCCCTGCGGGCCCTGCTCCGAGATCCACGTCGATCAGGGCGAGGGCGTAAACGGCGTCTGGCGGGACGAAACGATCTGGGGCGACTCCGATCGCTTCCTCGAAATCTGGAACCTCGTGTTCATGCAGTTCTACCGCGACGAGACGGGCAAAATGACGCCTCTGCCCAGTCCCTCCGTCGATACCGGCGCGGGGCTGGAACGCATGACGGCGGTGCTGCAGGGCAAGACCAGCAACTACGAAACCGACCTCTTCCAGCCGCTCATCGCCAAAGCGTCGGAGCTGTGCGGCAAGCTTTATCGCAGCAATCCGGAGAACGATGTCTCGATGCAGGTGATCGCCGATCACGCGCGCGCTACGACCTTTCTGATCGGCGACGGCATGCTGCCCTCCAACGAGCATCGCGGCTACGTCCTGCGGCGCATCATGCGCCGCGCCATCCGCCACGGGCATCGGCTGGGGTTGGATCGCGTCTTCATGCCCGACGTCTGCGAGACGGTCATTCGCGAGATGGGCGACGTCTATCCCGAGCTGGTCCGCAACCGCGATTTCATCCTCAATGTCGCCCGCGAGGAGGAAAAATCGTTCCGCCGCACGCTCGCCGCCGGTCTGGAAATTCTCGGTGAAGCCATCGCCAGGCTGGACACGGAGAGGCAAAACGTCATTCCCGGCGACGTGATTTTCAAACTTTACGACACCTTCGGCTTCCCCGTGGATCTCACCGAGATCATCGCCGGCGAGCGCGGCAAAACGCTGGATCAGGACGGTTTCGCGGCGGAGATGGAGAAGCAGCGCGCGCGCGGCCGCGCCTCGTGGAAAAAGGGCGAGGGAGACGAGGACATGGCGCGCCTCTATGGCGAGGCGCAGGCCGAGTTCAAGGACAAGATCGCCTTTACGGGTTACGAGCGCGACGAAGGCGAGGGCCGCGTCCTGGCCATCTTCGCCGGCGGACGGCGGCTTGGCGAAGCGCCGGAAGGCGTGGACGTGGAAATCGTCGTAGACAAGACGCCCTTCTACGCCGAGTCCGGCGGGCAGGTGGGCGACCGCGGGCTGATCGTCGTCGGCGGCCTGCCCGAAGCGGGCGTCGGCCAGACGATCGAGGTCGCCGCTCAGGGCGGCGAGACGGTCTTCCCGGGCGACTTAGGCATGGTGGTGATGGAGACGCAGAAGCCGCTCGAAGGGCTGATCGTCCACAAGGGCCGCGTGCTCAAGGGCGTGCTGAAAGCGGGCGTGACGGTGCGGCTGGCGGTGGACGCGGAGCGGCGCAACCACACCCGTCGCAACCACAGCGCCACCCACCTTTTGCAATACGCGTTGCGTTCCACGCTCGGCACGCACGTCAAGCAGTCGGGTTCGTGGGTCGGCCCGGACCGGCTGCGTTTCGATTTCACGCACTTCCAGGCGATCAAGCCGGAGGAATTGCAGCGGATCGAGGCCATCGTCAACGCCAAAGTGCGGCAGAACGCGCCGGTCGAGACGGTGGTGAAACCGCTGGACGTGGCGCAGAAGGAAGGGGCGATCGCCTTTTTCGGCGAGAAGTACGGCGAGGTGGTGCGCGTGGTGACGATGAGCGCCGAGTCGGTGGAGCTTTGCGGCGGCACGCACGTCTCGCGCACGGGCGACATCGGCCTGTTCAAGATCCTGCACGAATCGTCGATCGCCTCGGGCGTGCGCCGCATCGAAGCGGCGACGGGCCTGGGGGCGGTGGAGGCGGCGCAGACGGAATCGCGCGCCCTGGCCGAAGCGGCGGCGATTCTGTCCACCGCGCCGCAGGCCGTGCCGGAGGGTATCCGCGCCCTTCTGGAGCAGCAGCGTCAGGACCGCAAACGCATCGAGCAACTACAGCGGGAAAAAGCCCGCTTGCAGTCGGCGGGCCTTCTGGACGCGGTTCAGACGGCGGGGAAGGTGCGTGTGCTCTGCGTGAAGCTCGACGAGGAGATGGATCCCAAGACCCTGCGCGACTACGCCCAGGAGGTGCTCGACAAGCTCGGGCAGGGCGTGCTATGTTTGGCCGTACCGGCGGGAGACAAAGTAGGGTTTACGGTGGCCGTGAGCGCCGATCTGCAGAAGGCGCTGCCGGCGGGCAAGACGATCGCCCAGGTGGCGGCGGCGGCCGGCGCGAAAGGCGGCGGGCG
Organism: Myxococcales bacterium; assembly: GCA_003598065.1. GTDB lineage: Bacteria > Myxococcota_A > SURF-8 > SURF-8 > SURF-8 > SURF-8. The sequence continues at coordinate 15,929 of QZKR01000064.1, forward strand.
GCCCGACCTGGCGCAAGCCGGCGGCGGCGACCCGTCGAAGGTGGAAGCAGCCTTCGCCAAGCTCAAGGAACTGGCGGCGGCCGTGTAAGATTCATCTAAGGAAACGAGGCAGCCATGGACCCCTTCGAGACTTCCAAACCCGAATCGTCCGCCTATTTGCCTCCTGAACAATACAACCTGCAGCGCGTCGCCCGCATCGCGACCTTCTACCATCTGGCGTTGATTCCGGTGGCGGCCACGCGGATCGGCGACTGGCTGGTGTCGGGAATCGACATTCTGGGCAAGGCGGTCGGTTTGTCGGCGATCAATACCGGCGTCAACGATTACTGGCGCGTGCCGGTGATCGGCCTGGTGGTCCTGCTCGCCTTCTGCTGCTGGCGCGTGTGGCGCAACCCGGGCAAAACGGAATGGATGCAGCCGGTGGTGCTGGTCCATGGCCTTCTCGCCGCCAGCTATTTCGTCTACTTCTACCTCGACATCAAGTCGCTTGCCTACCTGTTGACGATGATCCTGGAGCTCGTGCTGTTCGGCGTGCTCGGCTATTTCTGGTGGGCGGCCAAATCTCCCAGCCAGCCGGCGAGTCCGTCGGGCGGGCCGGAGCAGGGCCAGCAGAGCTAACAGGCAAAACAATCCATGTCCTTGATGGAGCACAGTTGTACTGTGCTCCATACGTTTATGGGGGTGTTTGAGTTGTAGGATGGGCATTTGTTATGCCCATCATTTCCCATTTTGATGGGCAAGGCAATTGCCCATCCTACCTCTTGTTGTTGTAGCAGGCGTTCGTGGCGACGGGCGCATGCAGGGTGTGTGCCATGGCTTGCTTGCAAGCCATGTGTTTTCAACCTCTCATGCTCTGCAAGCAAAGCATGGCACACGCACACCCACCGACATCGCCGCTCCTACCCTTAAATGTGCGGAGCACGGTGCAACCGTGCTCCATCGGTTTTTTTTGAGAGTTTCGGATATCGGTCAGGCCGCTCCCGCCAGCGCCTCCAGATAGCCGCGCACCTGGCCGTCGGGCTCGCGCAGATAGAGTCCGGTGAGCCGCGTGAAGCCGTCGGCGTCGAGCAGACGCGAGGCGGCGTAGAGCACCGTCTCCCGCACGAGCGGCGATTCGTGCCCGGCGTGGCGGCGCACGTCGTCGGCCAGATCCTTCAACTGCAACTCGCCGGCGGCGTGGATGGCGCAGGTCAAGAGCCAGTCGTCGTGGTCCTGGGCGATGAGGCGCGCCAGAAGCTCGGATGGCTCGGGGGCGTCGAGCTGGAACAGCTTGCGCCCCGCCGCCACCGTCTCCGCCAGGTCGCCGGCGTCGAGAATGGGCAGCAGGTAGCGCTTCGTCTCCTGATCGCAGATGTTGTCGATGATCTCGATGGCGATCGCCCGGCGCTCGGCCGTGCCCGTCTGCAGGTTGTAGGAGACGATCTCGATCTGGTCGCGGGGATAGAGGATGCCGAGCAGGTAGAAGGCGCGCTTGAGCGCCTCGTCCGCCCGCTCCTGGAACGCGCCGACGAGCAGCTCCGCGTCCTGCGTCCGATCGCGCAGCATTCGGATGTAGGCCAGAAGCTGATAGTAGTTCTCCAACTCCGCATGCAGGACGTTCTGGATGCGCGCCATGCGCGGGCTGATCTCGGCGCTTAAACGCGCAAAAAGCTTTTGCATCGCCCGCGTCGCGTTGGAGCGCAGCACGTCGTCCTTCGTTTCCAGAAGCGGTTCGAGCAGATCGTAAGCGGCCGGCGACTCGATCTGGCCCAAAACGATCGGAATCGACTGCCGCACGCCGGGCGGCAGGTGGGGCAGGGCCAGCGCCTCGGTGAGACGCGGCAAAAGCGACGTGGAGAAGCGCGACAAAGCCGCCACGGCCGCCGCGCGCGTCTGAGGCCGCTGCAATTTATAGAGCAGGGCCGGAATCAACTCCTCGCTCTGCATCTCGCCGGCGGCGAAAATCGCCGCGTTCTGGACGGTCGGGTCCGGGTCGTCGATCAGCCGCGCCAGGGGCTGGTAGAAATTCTTGATCTTGATGTAGCCGAGCACGCGCGCGCCGTTTTCCCGCTCGCTCGCCTCGGCGCTGGCGAGCATCGTTTTCAGCGCCTGGGTCGAGGCGAGGATGCCCTCCAGGCCGCCGTGCTGGATCAGTCCGGCGATGGCCGCCGCCTTGACGCGCGACGCCGGGTCGTCGATATGCCGGGCGATCAGCGGCACGGCGCGATCGTGCTCCAGTTCGCAGTAGGCGCGGATCGCCGCCGCCCGCACCGTCTCGTCGGGGTCGGCGAACAGGGGCAGCACGAGATGCGAGTACTTGCGGTTGCCGCTCTTCTCGAAAAACTCCGTCGTCTTCACTCGCACGTCGGGATGCGGCGAAGTCAATAGCGGTTTGATCGCCTCCTCCCAGCTTGGCGAACGGGTGAGCGGGATGACCTCGATGGCGTTCAAGACGGACGCGGCGTCGCCGGAAACAAGCGCCTTCTGGATCGCCAGGCGGCTGACCGCCAGCTTCGCCTCGTCCTCGTCGGCCTCGCCCTTCATGTGGCGCGCGCGCCAGTCGGAGGAGATCAGCAGCGCTTCGATGTAGCGCCGCCGCGCGATCCAGAGCGTCGCCGTCCAGACGAGCACCAGGCCCAAGATCGCCCAGCTTAAGCTGTTGATGCGGCCGGGGTCGTTGATGGCGAGAAAACTGCTGAGCGCCACGAAAATCAGGCCCGCTCCCGCCTGGGCGATGGGCCGGGTGACGCCGTCGGCGAGCGCCTTGGTGCGGCGGCGCAAGGCGGGCGGCAGAGGCTGATAGAGCAGGTTGGTGGAGGTTTCGGTGACCGAGTAGCGGGTGACGAGCTCGCCGCCCTTGGTGAAGGTCACGCCCAGGTAGCCGATAAAGGCGAGCGACAGCGCCGAGCCGCCGAAGAGGAGGGTCGGCAACAGCAAAAGCCCGATGAAGATGCCGAATTTCTCCAGTATGCGGCTGGTGAAGAAAAGCTGCACCAGGCAGGCCAGCAGGCCGCCGTAGGCGTAGACGGCGAAGAAATAGTCGGCCAGCCCCTCGCCGGCGAAATGATGCTTGGCCGTCACCTTGAACTGATAATCGACGAAAGTCGAAGCGAGAATCGTGACCAGGCTCAACAGAATGATGCTTTTCTGCAGCCCGGAAAAGACGTCCACGCGCATCGTGGCGTCGGGCGAGACCTGCTCCCGGCTCGGCCGGCGCAGCAAACGTTCGCGCTGCGCCGTCTCCAGGCGGTAGCGCTTCGATAAGTGATTATAGATCCACAGACAGACGAGCACCGAAATGATGCAGACGTAAAGCAGGTTCTCGATGCCGATGACGTTCTTCAGGCTTTTGATCGGGAAGCTGTAGAGGTTGGCGAGCACCTGCCCGCCGACGATCACCCCGAACAGGCGCTTGCCTTCCCGCGAGTTGAACAACTCGTTGGCGAAGGTCCAGAACTGGATCATCAGCATCACGCCCATCAACTCGATGAAGATGTAAAGGGCGGGGTAGACCCAGTCCGGACTGTTGAGGCTCAGCAGGTAACGAAAAAGGGAAAGCCCGAGCAAAAGCAAACTGAAGGTGCCGAGGATGATCTTGCGCAAGCTTTTGCGCGCCGCCAGTTTGGAGTAAACGACGCTGACGCCGCCCACGGCCACGGCGACGGCGATGTACATGTAGGGCAGCCAGGAAAGACGCGATTCGGTGAGGAAGAGCGTGTCCTTGGTGATCCGGCCGATGATGAACGCCGCCGTCCAGTTGAAGGCGTACAGGAACATCAGGAAGGTTTTGACGAATTCGCCCTTCCGAATTTTGAACAGCCTCTGAAGCAGGTCGGTCATTCGCCGAAACCCCGGACTCGCTCGCGTGGATTACGGCCCGAGGCTACCCGAGCCGCGGCGAAAAGGCAAGGAATTCAAAAGCCTGGCCGTTCATGCGACGCTTGACAATCCTTATAAAGTAACTTACCGTCATCCCGTCACGGATAAGGCCGCTTTCCAGGCGTTTTTGAATCATTCAAGGCATGAGCCGCTTATTCATTGCTGACCGCGACGTTCAGCATCGTAAAAGAGGAGGATGTTCCATGAAAGTCCGGTTGTTGGGGATCGCCATCGTCATTCTGGCGCTCGCCGCGCTTCCCGCCTACGGGGCCGACGCCTGGTCGGCGTTCAAGGCCAAGCATCCCACCGCGAAGCAGCTTGAGGGCCAGGGGCAGAGCGCGCCGCGGCTGATTTACGATTTCGCCGCGCCGACGCCGAAGGCGGCGGATTCGAAAACGCGCGCCGCCGCTTTTCTCGCCGAGAATCGCGCCCTGCTCGGCATCCGGGACGTGGCCGATCTCAAAGCCGAATCGGACTATGCTGTCAAGAACGGCCGGGTGCTGCGTTTCGCGCAAACCTGGCGCGGCCTGCCGGTGTACGACGCCGGCGTCAACGTGGTGCTCGACGGCCAGGGCCGGGTGACCCGCGTCCACAACGCCTACCGGCCGATCTCGCTGGACGATCCGACGCCGGCGATCTCGCCTGTCCAGGCGATCCTGGAAGCGTGGGCGAACGTTTACGGCGCGAAGCCCGGCGATCTCACGACGCGCCAGGCGCGCGAACAATACGCCCGCCTCTACGTGTGGCAAAAGGGCGGCGATACGCGGCTGGCCTGGGCGGTGGCGATGCCCACGGGCCTCAAGACCGAGCGGCGCATTGCGTTCATCGACGCCAGGACGGGCGAATATCTCGCCAGTTTCAACGGTATCGTTTACGAGAAGCAAGTTAACGTATGGGAGTACAACCCCGGCGCGGACGCCGATATCCCGACCGTGCAGCGGCAGATCAGCGACATCAACGCCGGACAGTCCTATCTCGCCGGCCCGCAGCATTACGCCATCAACTGCCCGGACGAGGGCGACACAATGTCCGTGCCGATCATCGGCTCCGTGCCGATCTGCACCGAGCGTCACCTGGCCGAGCCGGACGGAAACGGCGATTACCTTTTCGAGCCGGTTTTCGGAGCCTGGAATTCGCCGGGCGCGCAGGACGACCCGTTCTGCGAGGCGCATATGTATTACCACGTCGATCTGATCTACAAATACTTCCAGGCGCTGGCGTTGCGCATCAACGGCGAAGAGCCGCCGTTCGTGCATCTGAACCAGAACCCCTTCCGCTGCGTCTGCAACTTCAAGGTGCCGGGAGTCCTCTCCGGCGGTTCGCCCACCGAACTCGGCCCTTTCGACAACGCTTTTTACGTGCCCAGGCAGGGCATCTTCGGTTTCTACCCGCCGGAGGACGCAATCGTCTTCGGTCAGGGTTCGACGGTGGACTTCGCTTACGACGCCGAGGTCATCTTCCACGAGTTCACCCACGCCGTGATCGACACGGCGATTCAGTTGGCCTCGCTGGACTATGACGAATACGGCATGCTCACCGACCCTGGCGCAATGAACGAAGGTTACGCCGATTATTTCTCCAGTTCTTACGCCGGAGATCCCAAAGCCGCAGAATACGTCGGCAACGCCTTCGGCGATCTTGGCCTTTTACGCGACTTGGAAAACGAGAAGAAATGCCCCAATGATGTGCACGGCGAAGTCCACGACGACTCCGAGTGGTGGTCGGCGGCGCTGTGGACCATTCGCCAGGCGAACCTGGGCGAAGGCGGCAGCCATGAAGACGTGGACGCGGCGATCTTCGAGGCGCTTCTGAGCCTGCCTCAGACGGCGCATTACGACGACGCGGCGGCGGCTACGGCGCTGTCGATCGAGCAATGGTTCGGCGCGGAGGCGCGCACGGCCGCCGAAGCCGAATTTGAGGCGCGCGGCCTCTTGGAATGCAATCGTGCGATTCCGCTGGCGGAAGGCGAGGCGGTGGAAGTGATGTATCTTCCCGACACCTCGGTCGGCCTGCGGCCTTACGCTCCGGGCTTCGCTCAGTTCCACCTGACCTTGCCCGCAAACGTCAACTACGTTCAGGCCGAATTCTATTCTCCCTCCGGTTCCGACTCGCTCGACTTGCGTTGCTTTGGCCGCGCTGGCGAGCCCGTGACCTTCAATTACGCCCGGCAGGTTTCGGCCAATGCCGACACGGAAACCACGGCGACCGAATGGCAATCGTCGGTTCCACAGGCCGATCGTTACGTGGCGATCCTCAAGCCCGCCGAGAGCGAGACCTTCGCCGCCGGCGATTTTTACGTCGCCATGGGCAACGCCAGTTCGGGCGGCGGCATGTTTGGCGGCACAGCGGGGATCTTCCATATCACCTTCAGTTTCGAAACCGGCGTCCCGCCTTGCGGCGCCGATGCCGATTGCGGCGAATGCCAGGTCTGCGACGACCTGCACGTCTGCATGCCGGTGGGCGACAAATGCCAGGCCGACGACGATTGCCGCTCGGGATACGCCTGCCAGGAAGGCGAATGCGGCAAGGAATGCAAGCGCGCGCCGCTGGACGGCGATGAAGACGGCGACGAGGACGGCGATATCGACACCGATGGCGATGGATCCGTGGACGGTGACGAGCCCGTGGACGGCGATGAGCCGGAGTGCATCACCTCCATCGATTGCGGCGCTTGCAAAACCTGCCTCGACGGCATCTGCTTCCCCGTCGAGGCGGAATGCGAGAAAGACGATGACTGCGACGGCGAGGACGTCTGCCTGGAAGGCGCGTGCGGCGGCGAGTGCCGGCCGGCCCCGGACGGCGACCTGACCACCGACGGCGACGACGGCGGCGAACCCGAAACGCCGACGGACGGCGCGTCGGGCGGCGGCTGCAACCAGACGACGCCGTTCGCTCCGTTCGCGCTGTTCTTCATCGCGTTGGCGGTTTTGCGCCGTCGCCGAACCGCATAGCAAACAAGATCATCCGTACACGGAGGGCCGCCGAGAGGCGGCCTTTCGTATTTCCGGAAGCGGCGATGCCAAGCAGTGTGCGCGTGCCATGCTTTGCTTGCAAAGCATGAGGGTGAAGACACATGGCTTGCAAGCAAGCCTGAATTGGAGCAGGTTTTCCCACCAGCTCCAATATTTTCCCAATGCCGGTCAGTATGAAAACATTTTGATCCCGTTTCCCATAACAGGCAACTAATCTTTCGGTTACCCATGAGAATGCCGGCAGGAGGGATCGGAGCATGAAGCGTCACATGTCTGAATTGCGGCGGTTGCTTGTCGTTCTTTTGGCTTTCTTCCTTCTTTGGGGCTGCGCCCTGTCTCAGGAAGAAAAGGATGGCGACACCAAAGAGGATGCGCCGCATGACGGCGATGCGGACCCTGACGCCGAGACCGCTTCCGATGAGGAGCCGGCCGAGGACGACTGGCAAGGGATACACTGCGAGCCGTGCCGGCAGGTCCAGGAAGACGGCGACTCCTCCTCTGCCGCCGCCTGCGCACCTGGGTATGTATGCGCACAGTTCGTCGCTACCAACAATCACGAAAGAACCGAAGATTGGGACCCGTGGATCTGTGTCCGGTCCTGCGCGGAAGGAGAGGAGTGTCCCCAGAATTCAAGTTGCGTAAATGGCTTGTGCCAGCCCGATTGGGGAGAAAATTCATGCCAAGAAAGTCCGCCCCGCAGCCTCTTGGGAGACGCTTGCGGGTTCGCTCACATCATAGATGAATGCATCTATGGGCATGAAGTATGCAGCCCCGAGCACGGCTTTCGCTGCGTCGATAAATGTGTTCTGATGTGCGTGGGACGCTGCGGGTTTGGCGACGACTGCTATTGCGATGGGTGCGTCGCTGACATTGATGAATACAATTGCGACCAGGAAGGCCCCTGCGACGAAGAGTGGAGATGCGAGTACCATTACGTCGATTACTATTGTTTGGATACTTTCTGCGAATACTGGAAATCGTGGGGGGGCGTTACGACCAAGACAGCCGAGACGGATGGAAATCCATGCGGCAACGGGGGGATCTGCATCAACGGCATCTGCAATGAGGGTGACGGCGATGCGGACCCCGACGCCGAGATCATTCCCGATGGAGACTCGGACCCCGACGCCGAAGCCGTCTCCGATGGGGAACCTTTCGGGGAGGACTGGCAGGGGCTGCATTGCGAGCCGTGCCGGCCGGCGCAGGAAGACGGCGACGGCGAAACCGCCTGCGCGCCTGGGCACGTCTGCGCACAGTTCGCCGCCACCGACACTCACAGAAAAGAGTCGGACCCGTGGATCTGCGTGCGGTCCTGCGCGGAGGGGGAGAAGTGCCCCCGGAACTCGCGCTGCACGGAGGGCTTGTGTCAGCCCGATTGGGGGGAAGGCGGATGCGGTGGAAATCTTTATGGTTTCGTGACAGACGCCTGCGGGTACACCCACATCATCGACGAGTGCAGTTCTCCCTTTGAAATATGCAGTCCCGAGGATGGCTTTCGCTGTGTTTATGTAGGCTGCACCAACATTGCTAGCGAATGCTGCTGCAACCAGGAGGGCCCCTGCGATGAATACTGGCAATGCGCGACCGATATTATTTTTTATCATTACAATATATTCGAAGAATACTGTGAATTTATGGGTGCGGGGCCTGGTTACCAGGTAATCCACACAGCCGAGACAGATGGAAATCCATGCGGCAACGAGGGGATCTGCATCGACGGCGTCTGCGAAAATCAAGGCGACCTTGATCTTTGCGGCAACGCCGTCCTCGACCCCGGCGAGACATGCGAAGTCGGCGACGAGGCGGCCTGCGCGACGCTGAGCGGGTTCTATACCGGCGGAACGGCAAGTTGCAACGCAACCTGCGACGGCTGGGACCGCTCGGGTTGCGGCTTCGGCACGATGCCCGACTTCGCGTCCATAAGCGCCGGCTCGTTCTGGATGGGAAGTCCGGGGGAGACCTGCCCCGAGGGTTATCCGGGCTCTTGCACGCCGGAATTGGGACGACCGGAGGATTCGCCAACGTGGGTGGATGAGACGCTGTATTACGTGCAGTTGAGCTACGATTTCGAAATAAGCCGGTATGAGATTATGCAAGAGGAATTCGAGACGCTGATGGGCTGGAACCCGTCGGACTTCGGGCCGAACGGGAGCGGGCCGAACTGTGGGCCGAACTGCCCCGTGGAGTCCGTATCCTGGGACGATGCGGCGGCTTATGCCAACGAGCTGTCTATAGCTACGGGACTAACGCCGTGCTACGTGTTTTCTAGTGTGCAATGCAGAGACTCAACGCACACCGGCGTCCGTTATATGTCTTGTATGAACGCGATGCGAAGTGGAATCGCCTCTGCGTTTGTGGTCTTGAACGGAGTGACGAAGCCGCAGCAATGCGAGGGATATCGGCTGCCGACGGAGGCGGAATGGGAGTACGCGATCCGTGCGGGGAGTTATACGGCGTTTTATCCGAGCGAGGGAAACGACGGGACGATCACGGATCCTCGGGATCCGAATATGGACCAGATTGGCTGGTACACTTATAACTCAGACACGGGATCTGGTCGAATGACACATCCCGTGGGTCAGAAGGAAGCGAATATCTGGGGTTTGTATGACATGAGCGGAAATGTGGCGGAATGGATCTGGGATTGGGTGGGCTATTATTATCCAGAGGGGACGCTGGAAAATCCTGCGGTGGATCCCGTGGGCCCCGGCACTGCTCCGAGCTATCTGGTCCGCAGACTGCGCGGCGGTTCCTGGCAATACAGCGCGCTTTCATGCCGTTCGGCGAGCCGCAGTTGGAGCGAGTTCGGAGACAGGGAGAATTATTACGGCATCCGCCTTGTCAGGACTCTTCATTAAGCCTTTGACCGGGTAAAAAGCCCGAGCGGGCGGATTCCGCATGTGCTGCATCCCCCCTACCGATAACCAAAATTTTACGGACCCAATGTAGGGGCGGGCGAAGAGGCATTGCCTCGGAACCCGACCGTCTATGTAGCGGCGATGCCAAGCAGAGACACATGGCTTGCAAGCAAGCCATGGCACACGCTTCGTGTTGGAGCAGGTTGGAAAACCTGCTCCAACACAGGGGTCTATGTAGCGGCAATGCCAAGCAGTGTGCGTGTGCCATGCTTTGCTTGCAAAGCATGAGGGTGAAGACACATGGCTTGCAAGCAAGCCATGGCACACGAAAAACCTGCTCCAACGCGGGAAAAACCTGCTCCAGCGCGCTCTCAGTTGAAATAGGAATCCGCGTCTTCGTCGGAGATGTAGTTTTCGAACAACGTGAATTCGCGGGTGTAGCGCAGCTCGACTTTGCCCGTCGGTCCCGAACGCTGCTTGGAAAGCAGAATCTCGGCGAGGTTTTCCTTGTCGGTGTTCTCGGGGTTGTAGACGATGTCGCGATAGATGAAGAGAATCACATCGGCGTCCTGCTCGATGGCGCCGGATTCGCGCAGGTCCGACATCTGCGGGCGCTTGTCCTGCCGTTTTTCCAGGTCGCGGTTGAGCTGGGAGAGCCCCATGACGGGGATCTCCAGTTCCTTCGCCAATCCCTTGAGCGAGCGCGAAATATCGCTGATTTCCTGCTCGCGGCTCGCCTCGCGCTTGCGGCCGAGCGAGCCCTGCATAAGCTGGAGGTAATCGACGATCACCATGTCCAGGCCGTGCAGCATCTTCATGCGCCGCGCCTTGCTGCGCAGGGCGACGACGGTGAGCGCCGCCGTGTCGTCGATGTAAACGCGCGTCTCGTTGAGCCGGTCGGCGGCGTCTACAAGCCGCATCCATTCCTTGTCGTCCAGGTGCCCGGTGCGGAATTTCTGGCTGTCCACCTTGGCCAGCGTGCACATCATGCGGATCACGAGTTCCTGGCGCGACATTTCCAAAGAGAAGATGCCCACCGAAAGCTTCTGCTCCAGAGCCGCCGTCAAGGCGATGTTGAGCGCCAGGGAGGTTTTGCCCATCGAGGGCCGCGCGGCGACGATGATCAGTTCGGCCGGCTGCAATCCGCTGGTCATGCGGTCGAGGTCGTGGAAACCCGTCGGCACGCCGGATACGCCGCCTTTTTGGGCGTCCAGCGTTTCGATGCGTTTGAACGCTTCGCTGACGAGCTCGCGGATGGGAAAGAAGGGCCGTTCGATCTTGTCCTGCGTGACTTCGAAGATTTTCTTTTCCGCCTGGTCGAGGTACTCCTCGATGTCCGGCGGGTCGTCGAAACCCTCGCCGACGATGTCCAGCCCGGCGGCGATGGCGCGGCGCAAAAGCGACTTTTCCTTGATCAGCCGCGCGTAGCTGCGGGCATGGGCGGCGGTCGGCACGCGCGAGGCGAGTTCGCTCAGATACTCCACGCCGCCGGCCGTCTCCAGCTTGCCCAGCTTTTCCAACCGGTCTTTCAGCGTCACCAGGTCGATCGGCTCGGCGTGATTGGAAAGCTCGGCGATCGCCTGGTAGATGCAGCGGTGGCTTTCCAGATAGAAATCCTCGGGGTGGACGAGTTCCATCACCTCGTTGACGCTCCGCGCGTCCAATAGAACGCCGCCTAAGACAGCCTGTTCGGCGTCCACGGAATGCGGCGGCACGCGTTGCAGCGAGGGATCGAGGGCCATGCGTCTATTCTCCATGCGCGGGGAGCCGGAGTTTCCCACAAAAAAAGCCCCGCGTCAATCGCAGGGCCTTTCGCCGTTTGTCCGAACGAAACGCTATTTCGCCACGACCCACACCTTGAGCGACGCCGCCACATCGGGATGGAGCTGGATCGCCACGTCGTAGACGCCGAGTTCCTTGATGTTGTCGGCGAGCTGGATCGCGCGGCGGGGAATGACCAGCCCTTCCTCGCGCAGCGACTCCTCGATGTCCTTGGTCGTCACCGAGCCGAACAGGCGGTTGTTCTCGCCCACGCGCTTGGCGATCGTGCAACTCACGTTCTGAATGCGCGCGGCCAGTTCCTGGGCGGTCAGGCGTTCCTTCTTGAGTTGATCGGCGATGACGGAGCGCTCGTGCCCGACCTGCTTCATGTTCTTCGACGTCGCCGGCGCGACCAGACCTTGCGGGATCAGATAGTTGCGCGCATAGCCGTCCTTAACGTCGATCAGATCTCCGCCCTTGCCGAGGTCCTTGATGTCCTGCTTCAAGATCACCTTCATGTAGCCCTCCTTTCGCGCTATTCGCCGAGCACGGCGTAGGGCAGAAGCGCGATATTGCGGGCCTGCTTGATGGCGAGGGCCGTCCAACGCTGATGCTTGGAACAGGTGCCGGTGATGCGCCGGGGGATGATCTTGCCGCGATCCGTGAGGAACTGCTCCAGAAGCGAGATGTTCTTGTAATCGATGCGAATCGTGCTGTCCGCGCAGAAGCGGCATACTTTACGCTTTGGGCGACGTTTCTTCTTCTTTCCTTTTCCGAACGCCATGGTCGTTCTCCTTTTCAGTCGTCAACCGCCGGACGGCGGGGTGTTTGCCTCAATCGTTAATCCTTCGGCTCCTGAACCTCGTCCTCGCCGGCCTCGTCCTTGTCCTCGGCGTCGCCGGCTGCATCCGCAGCGGCCGTTTCGCCGTTTACAACCGCCGCCGGCGGCGCCGGGAGGCTTTCGCGCTCCTCGCGCTCGCGCCGCCGCCGCTCCTCGTCCTCGGCTTCCTTCTGGATTTCGGCGCGACGGGCGTCGAGCGACTCGATGTCGGTGACCTTCACCGTCTGGTAGCGGATCACGGCCTCCACGATCTTCAAGATGCGCTCCACCTCCTCGACCGTTCCCGGCTGGCCGGCGTAGTCGAGATAGTGGTAGATGCCCTTGAGGTGTTTGTCGATCTCGTAAGCCAGTTTCTTTTTGCCCCAGTTCTGTTCGCGCAAGAGCACGGCGCCCTTGGAGCCGAGCACGCCTTTGACGCGCTCCACCACCTGGCTCATGCCTTCGTCGCCGACATCGGGGCGAAGAATGAAAATAGTTTCGTATTCTCTGAGGTGCATGGGCAAACTCCTTCCGGGTATAAAGCCTCTTCCGCTCGGCTGGCGCCTGGGAAGAGGCAAGGGTTTGCACGACAAGCCGGGGACTACCCCCGTCCATGCCATGTGCCAAAGAAGCGCGTTAACCTAGCAAATGTCGGGACGCAAGGCAAGCTTTTTTTCGGCGGTATGGTTTCGAAAAACGATGGCGGGCGGAAGGCTCACGCAAAGGGGTCAATCGTATGGTGCAGCACCTCCTCCAGGGTGGTGACGCCTTCCCTGGCTTTGGCGACGCCGTACTCGCGCATCGTGACGAAGTTCTCCTCCTTCGCCTGATACAGCAATTCCTCTTCGGTGGCTTTGCGGTTGATCAGCCGCCGCATTTCGCGGCTGATCGGCAGGTATTCGTAGAAACCGACACGACCCTTGTAGCCGCGATGGTTGCACTTGCTGCAGCCGCGCCCCTTGATGAAGTTGAAGCTGTCCCGTTCTCCCGGCTTCAAGAGCGCGAGTTCCTTTTCCGTTGGCTCGTAGGGCTCGGCGCAGGCCGAGCAGATCTTGCGCACCAACCGCTGGTTCATGATCGCCAGCAGCACGTCGGCGGCCAGGTAGGCCTCGACGCCCATGTTGCAGATACGCGAGATCGTGCCGACCGCCGTGTTGGTATGCAGCGTTGAGAGCACGAGGTGGCCCGTCTGGCTCGCCTTCACGCCGAGTTCCGCCGTCTCCAGGTCGCGGATCTCGCCGACGAGGATGATGTCGGGGTCCTGGCGCAACAGCGCTTTGAGGATTTTCGGGAAAGTGAGACCCACTTTTTCGCTGAGCTGCGTCTGGTTGAGGCCTTCGACCTTATATTCGATCGGGTCCTCGGCGGTGCAGATGTTCATCTCCTTGCCGTGGGCGTCGAGCAGGTAGAGCAGCGACGAATAGAGCGTCGTCGATTTTCCCGAGCCCGTCGGGCCGGTGATGAGCACCATCCCCTGGGTGCGCTCGATTTTTTCTATGTAGTCCATCAGGATCTGTTCAGGGAGGCCGATCATGTCGAGCGTCAGGCTGTGCAGCTTGTTGCCGTCGAGGATGCGCAGACAGACCTTCTCGTTGCCGGAGACGGGAATCGTGTTGACGCGGAAATCGATGACGCCCACGCCCTCGATGCCCAAGCGGATGTTGCCGTCCTGCGGGACGCGGCGCTCGGAAATGTCGAGCTTGGACATGATCTTCAGGCGCGACACCACGGCCGGATAGTCCTCCGGCGAGATCCAGCCTCCCTCCTGCAACAAGCCGTCCAGACGATAGCGGACGCGAGGCACGTCGCCGAACTCGACGTGGATGTCGGACGCGCCCATTCTGACGCCGTCGTAGATGATTTTGTCGGTGATGCGCGAGATGTAGTTGTCTTCCCGGCCGCGCTGGATGGCGTTGCTGTCTACGTCCTCCAGATCCTGGACGGCGAGGACGGTGATTTTGTCGGCGCTTTCTCCCGGCGTAATCTCGGAGGCTTTGGTATGCTGGATTTCGGTGAGCAGCGTTTTTAAAAGCGTGCCGTCGAAGTCGCCTACGGGCCGGACGCGGCTGACGTTGTAAATCGCCCGCAGTTCGTCGAGCCTCAGCAGGTCGGCGTCGTTTTCCATGAACACTTCGAGCGTCCGGCTGCCGCGTTCTTCCACGACGCGCAACGGGAAGAACATCTCTTTTTCCAGCCGCGCCAGCTTGAAGCGGCTGTACAGCGAGAAATCCACAAACTGCCCGATTTCGTCGAGGTCGAGTTCATCGGACTTCAACTGCGCCAAAAGCGCGTTGACCAGCAGGCCGAACTTGTTGTCGGGGACCACCTTGAGCTTGAGCAGAATCTGCCCGAGCTTCAAATCCTGGGCCTGCTCGGTCTGGTATTTCAGGGCGTATTCCAGATCGGTGCGCGTGATGACGCCATGGCGAACGAGGATCTCGCCCAACGGCATTTTCTTTTTGAAGAGGTACGCCTTGCCGGCGGACGCGCCGGAAGGGGGGGCCGGCTTCGCTCCGGCCGGTTTGGGCGAGGCCGTCGGCGCAACGGCGACCGTCGCGGCGGCCGCGCCGCCCAGCAACGTTAGAGTAGCCTGATCGAGCGAAGGCAGTCCATCGGCCGCCGTGGAATCCAAGGGAGGGACTGGCGGAACGGCGTCCAACGCCGGCGGCGGGGGAGGGGGTTGATCTTCGTCAGGCGGCGGCGGCACTTCGCCGTCCATCAGAACGGTCAGCAGTTCGCCGTCCTCCATCTCCTCCAGCGCGTCATCGCCGGGCTCCGGGCTCAACTCCTCCGGAAGCGAGGAATCCGTTAAAATTTCGCTCGCCACGCTGCGCAAGAGTTGCGAATCGAGGCGTTTTTTCTTGCCGAGCGAGGCAAGCTTGTCTTTTCCCTTCGGTTGGCTCATGACGCCCTTTTCATCAATTGCAACGAACCTCAATCCCTCTTCTCAGAGGCGTTTTAGGCTATCACTAAATGCCTTGAACGGCAATGTTAATTCGGTTCGAGCCTTGACAGGGGTGCATCACAGGATATTGCGGTTGTCATGCCGCTCTCAGCGTTTCCGGGAATCGTTTGGGACCGACCGAAGCGTACAACGCTCTCAGGGTCACCA
>QZKR01000024.1 GCA_003598065.1 Myxococcales bacterium
TCGCCGCCCTCCCCCATCGCCCCCGCCTGCAGGATCAGCCCGGCCGCCTCGGGGATCAGCATGAAGTAGCGCGACGCCTCCGCGTGGGTGACGGTCAGCTTCCCCGTGGTCATCAGCTGCCTGCGGAAGATGGGGATCACGCTCCCCACGCTGCCCAGGACGTTGCCGAACCGCACGGCGACGAACACGGTCGGCCCCTCCCGGTTGGCGATGTTGTGGATGACCAGCTCCGCCAGCCGCTTCGTCGCCCCCATCACGTTCGTCGGGCGCACCGCCTTGTCCGTCGAGACGAGGACGAACCGCTCCACCCCGAACTTCGCGGACGCCTCGGCCACGATCCGCGTCCCCAGCACGTTCGTCTTCACCGCCTCCACGGGGTGGATCTCCATCATCGGCACGTGCTTGTACGCCGCCGCGTGGAATACGATCGCGGGACGATGGGCGCGGACGATCTCCTCGACCCTTCCCCGGTCGCGCACGTCGCCGATCACGGGGACCAGCCCCACGAGCGGGAACTTCTCCCGCATCTCCATCTCGAAGTAGAACAGGGGGCTCTCCGCGATCTCGAACAGGATCAGCCGGCCCGGCGAGAGCTTCGCGATCTGGCGGCACAGCTCCGAGCCGATCGACCCCGCCGCCCCGGTCACCATCACCGTGCGCCCCGTGATGTTCCGCCTGAGCAGGTCTGCATCCAGCGCCACCGGGTCCCTGCCCAGCAGGTCCTCGAGGTCCACGTTCCGCAGCGCATGGATGCTCACCTTTCCGTGGATCAGGTCGCCGACCCCGGGCAGGATCCGGAAGGTGGCGGACACCTCGCGGCAATGCTCCACGATGTGGCGAACCACCGACGGCGACGCGGACGGGATCGCGATGATGATCTCGTCGACCTTCTGCTTCTCGCAGATATCGCCGATCTTCTCGTGTCCCCCCAGCACCTTCTGCCCCTGGATCCGGGCCCCGATCTTCGCCGGATCGTCGTCGATGAACCCCACCTGCTCCATCCCCAGTGAAGCGTTCTCGGCGATCTCCCTCGCGATCATCTGCCCGGCGGAGCCGGCCCCCACGATGAGCACGCGCCGGGCGTCCTCCCTGCGATTGCGTCCCAGGATCTCACGCCCCGCGCGGACGATGTAGCGGACACCCAGCACGATCATCAGCGTATTCGCCCAATCGAGGAAGTAGACCGACCGCGGAACGGTATACGCCCCCCAATGCGCGGAGACCGCACCGAAGAGGATCAGCGAACCGAGCGTGCATCCGGCGGCGATCGGGAAGATGTCCCGGATCGAGACATACCTCCACCACCCCTGGAACAGGCCGAAGACAAGAAACCCGAGCGCCTTGGCGACGAGCGCCACCGGGATCGTCATCCACAGGATGGAAACGTAGTCGGAGGGGACGGCGAAGTCGAACCGGACGAGGAATGCGAGGGCGTACGCGATGAGGAAGATCGCCAGGTGCAGCGCGAATTTGACGACGACCCGCTGGCGCATGACGATCTCCAGCAGCGGAGACACCCAAACGGTAACTTTTTCGCGGGAGGTCATGTAGCTCCTGTTATACCAGTATTACGGTTATGTGTTTATCCTGTTCAATGTTTATCGGAATAAAAAGAGACAAAATTCAGTAATATTTATCGCTACACCCTCCACCACGGTACGGCGAGGACGCGACGCGTCAGCGGGAAGATCTCGGCTCCCCCGTGGAGTAAAAGAGCTCCGTCGGTCAGATCGGGATACTCATCCAGAAAGGCCTCCAGCCCCTTCGCGTCGGACGGCCCGACCCGCGCAGCGGCCTTGACCTCGATCGGCAGGACCCGTCGCGGCGTTTCGATCACGAAGTCCACCTCGATGCCGGTGGCGGTGCGCCAGTACAGCACCTCCGGGCGCCGCGGCTGCACGTCGCGCCAGGACAGAAGGTCCATGAGCACGAGATTCTCAAGATGGGCCCTGCGCGGCTCGGCCTCCCCGGCGAGAAACAGGGCCAGCGCGGTGTCGCTCCAGTAGAGCTTCGGGGCCTTGATCAGCCGGCGGGTGCGGTTTACGGCGAACGCGGGAAGACGGATGACCTGGTAGCTCGCTTCCATCAGGTTCATGAACCGATGCACCTGGGGCTGCGAGATCCCCACGTCCCGCCCCGTCTCGGTCTGGTTCAGCAGACCGCCGATGCGCAAACAGGCGGCCCGCATGAGACGGCGGAAGTCCGCAAGGTTCTCCACCGCGCGAAGCGCCTGCAGATCGCGCTCGAGATACGTCTGGACGTATCCGGAGAACCAGAGCGCGCGCGCTTCGTCATCCGGCAGATCGTGCGCCGGTACGGGCAACCCGCCCAGACGCACGGCAACGCGCCAGTCCTCCTCCGGGCCGGAGTCCGCGGCAAGGAGATCGCGCCAGCGTCCAAAAGGCTCGGCAAGCAATTCGCTCCACACGCCTGTACGCCTGAGGCCGAGGCGTTCGCGCCGGGTAAAGGGCCAAAGGGTGACGTAAACCGCCCTTCCGGCCAAGGTCTCCGACACGCGCTCCGTCATGAACAGGTTGGTCGAGCCGGTAAGGAAGAAGCGGCCCGGGGTGCGTGCCGGATCATCATCCACGGCGCGCTTGACTGCGATCAGCAGGTCGCGGCTGCGCTGGACCTCGTCGAGCACCATGGCGGGCGCCCGACGGATCACGCTCTCCGGATCGGCATCCGCCTGCATGCGCAGATCGAAATCGTCGAGCGTCAAGTAAGGCCGGTCGGCAAGGCTTGGGAGGGAACGGACCAGGGTGGTCTTCCCGGTCTGCCGGGCGCCGAGCAGCACGACGACGGGCACCGTGCGCAGCGCACGCTCGATCGCCGCCGTGGCGACGCGGGGGAGAATGGTCGCAGGCACCAGGTTTTTCATAAATGCATGATGATCATACTTACATGGAATTTCAAGGCTGATCAGCAGGGCCATGCCCACGTCTGTCCCGGTTCAGCTCAATACCCGATCCGCCGGCGTGGGAACTTCGGCGGTTGCATCAGCCCCCGGATGGCGTCGAACACCACCTTGAATTGCCGGTCATACTTCCCTTCCATCTAATCCAGCCGAGGAAAAGCGGTCGAATGTTTGAGGCGAGAGAACCGGTCGCTTTTTGCGACCAGTTCCATTTTCTCTTCCGGCGTAAGACGGAATGCAAAGTCCTCGGGGAACCGTTCCGCGTTCCGCTTCACTTGCTCATTCAGCCGCTTGGTCGGGACTCCGTAGACTTCCGCGAGGTCCGTGTCGACCATTACCCTGTGCCCACGAATAGTCAGTATCCGGTTTTCCACTCGTTCAATCGGTATTGCCATCGGCATGGTCCCCTTGTGAAAATGGTTTCCATCCGAAGGGTGCATGTACCGTGCCGCCCAGGGCCGCAATTGCGAAAGCCCCCGGGAAGGGGGCTTTCGCACTCGCCGAACACAACTCGCCGGAGGCGGTTAGAACCCCAGAACCGGGACGTTCCTAGAACTCCCAAGGAATGGGAACAGGTCTGCCCCAAGCATCATTGCAAAGAGTGTCCCAGTTCTGGGGGAGTTCTAGGAACGTCCCGGTTCTGGGGTTCGGTTCCGGGGGCTTTCCTTGCCCCGCACCCATAGGCCCCCGCAGGCGATCCCGGCGGCCACGGAGACAGCCAAAGCGATCCGCATCGCAGGTTCGGCCTGGATGCATGCCGCGGCGACCGCGCAGGAAGCGGCGACCACGAGCAGTTCGATGGAAGTGACTTTCCTATGTGTCATCCCGAGGTCGGTCATCCTTTGGTAGAAGTGGCTGCGGTGCGCCTGGTACCACTTCTCTCCGCGGAACATCCTTCGTAACAACGTGAATGTCGTATCCAGGATGAAATTGGCGAACGGCAGCACAAGGACAGGGAACGGGACCGGCGTGGAAAGCGCGGCCACCACGGACTGCATCCCGTAGAACGCCCCGAGGAACGCACTACCGCCGTCCCCCATGAAGATCTTCGCAGGCGGCCAGTTGTACACCAGGAACCCCATGGAAGCCGCGGCAACAACCAGGTTCGCGATCGCCCAGCCCGATTCGCCGTACCAGGCGAAGACCAGGAAGAAGAAGGAGGATGCCACCGCCGCCTCCCCGCCTGCAAGCCCGTCGATCCCGTCCATGAAGTTGTACAGGTTGAGCATCCAGACGGCCCAGAACGCCCCCGGAATGACCCATGCCCACTCGGGGAACACCCATTTCCCCAAGAAAACATCCGGCAGGTGGGGCGCCAGAAAACCCAACATCAGCGAAGCCGAGGCGAACTGGACCAGGAAGCGAACCAGGGGGGAGAGATTTCGTAGATCGTCGTAAAACCCAAGGAGAAACATCGCGAGGGCGAACAGGAACGTGTACGGAAGCCCCTTCAGGAAGCGAATCTCCCCTGCGGCGAGGAACATCCATCCCCCGAACGCAAGCGCCGCCGCCACGACCATCGGCACGCCTCCCATCCTCGGCGTGGGCGAGGTATGAGAACTGCGCTCGTTGGGCACATCCAACAGGCCGACGCGCTGCGCAACACGGATCGCATACCGGACGCCCACTGCCGATGCAGCCAGCGAGAACGCCACAAGCCCGAAGGTTACCGGGCCGAACGCTTGTACCACTGCACCGTCCTTGCCATTCCCTCTTCCCAGGAAACCGGGGGAACAAACCCGATCTCCTCCCGGATCTTCGCGGAACTCACCCGAAACGAAGAGGTGACCTTCCGGAAATCCTCCGAGATCCCACCCGCAAGCCGGCCCAATACGGCCGGTATGGGGAAAAAGCGTGGAACCTCTCCCAACTCGCGACAGATCGAGGAGTAGACCATGCGTGTGGAATGGTCTTCATCATCCTTGACGATGTATGTCCTTGGCGCAGCTCCGCCTGCGGAGTTGTCCTCCAACACCGCCCTTATCGCTGCCACCACGTTTCCGACATATACCATGCTTCGAAGGTTGTCCGGCCGGACCAGGGGAAACGGCAGCCCACGATCCGCCCAACGAATCATCCGGGGAAGATTCCCCTTGTTCCCCGGACCGTAGACCATCGGCAGCCGAAATATCCACACGGCCATCCCCTTCCCGTCTGCCTCAGCCCGAACTACCTCCTCCGATTCCAGTTTGCTGATGCCATACGGGGTAGAAGGCAGGCAGGGAAACGTCTCATCCAAGATCCCCCCGGTTTCCTCCCCCATCGCCTTTACCGAGCTTAAATGGATAAATAATCCGACGCCTTCTTTCATGGCCGCCCGAATCACGTTGCGTGTCCCTTCCACGTTGACGCGCCGGTATTCCGCTAGAGGGTTATTTGCCGTTTCCCTCAGGACATGGTTGCGGGCCGCAAGGTGGACGACCACCTTTGCCCCTGACAAGGCCTCGGATAATCCCCGGGCCGTACAAATATCAGCAGAGAATGTTTGGGCACCGATAAAAGAATTGTTCGCTCCAGGCTCCAGGATACAAACAATCTCGAAGCCCGCCGCTGCCAATGCCGGAACCAGGTGGGAACCGATAAAACCAGAGGCACCCGTGATGACGACGCGCCCATAGGAAGCTCCCTGCCTGCCTCCTGCACCCTCACCCATTGATCACTCTTTGAACAAGATCGTGATATCGGTGGGTCACCGCGGGGCGTGAATAATGTTCGATGACATGGGCACAACCTGCCCGGCCCATTTCTTTCCATCGGGCTTGATCCAGGTAGGCATTGGAAATAACATCGGCCAAATCCGATGCCCTCTCCGGAGATATCGTTACCCCGCAACCGGCATCCCTGATCAAGTGCGCCAAGTCTGATTCAGTATCGGTGATGGCCAATACGGGCCGCGCACAAGCCATGATCCGGTATACCTTGGAAGGGATGGCGTCGCAGCCTGTCTGCGCCGTCTGAGGAACCAGGCAGATATCCGACGCGGCGTAAATCTGCGGCATCGTCGAATACGGTTGGTACGGCAAAAAAGTAAAGTTATCGAGCCCCAGTTTTTCAACACGTTTCCTGAGCGATTCCCTCAGACTTCCGTCTCCCATCATCATGAAATGTATCCCCGTCCCGTCCCGCAACAGGCCGGCGGAATCGATGAAACTCTCAAGCCCTTGCGCCGGGCCCATGTTGCCTGCATAACTGACGACAAATTTTTCCTGGATCCCATGCCGACGACTGAAATCATTGTCTTTAGGCAGGGGAGATAAATCCCCGATATCGACAAAGTTCGGCAGAACCTCGACCTTGTCGGAAGGCACTCCTTTATCCAATAACCGCTGGCGCATCCGAGGCGCGATGACGGCGATTTTTTCCCCTTTCCGATAGACGAACCTTTCAAGGCGCTCCAGCAAACCGATCAACCGCTTGTTCCGAAGGGCGCCCAGCCGGACTGCGATGTCGGGATAGATCTCCTGGACATTGTAGATATACGGTGCCCCGTGGAATTTCCCGAGAATCCAGGCGAACACTCCGATCGTGAGGGGAGGCGATGGCGCGATGATGACGTCTGGGCGGGGAACCGTGGTCATTCCGGCGGCCGCGCTGATCAGGTGGAACCCGGTCCATCCCAGCAGACGAAGGAGGATGCTTTTTCCCTTTCTGGGCATGAAGGTGTGGTAGACGGGGATTCCATGAAAGTCGCTCCTCCGAAGAACCGGACCCCAATGATTCCGGATCGGCTGCCGCATCTCCGCTTCCGGATCCCGATTGAAGTGCGGGGCCGTCGTCAGGACGGTTACCTTGTGTCCCATCGCCTGCAGATCCACGCCAAGTTCGCCCATGATCTGGGCGGTCGATACGCTGTCCGGGGGAAATACGAGGGAAAGGATTAATACGTTCGCCAATCAATGCCCGCGGAGATCAGTGTTGATGAAATCAACGTTCAGGGCTGCTTCTTCCACACGTTCCGGTTCACGTAATCCGTATAACTGAGGATGATCCGAAGCACCTTGTCCGAAACGTTCGGCATGGAGTAATCCGCCACGGGCCTGAGCGTGCGCTCTGCGCCCCGTTTCTGGTCGGCCAGGATCGCCAGCCCCTGAAACACCCGCTCGATCTCCAGCCCGGTCATCATCACGACCGCTTCTTCCATTCCTTCCGGCCGCTCGTGCGCCTCGCGGATGTTCAGCGCCGGGAAGTTGAGGATCGAGGATTCTTCATTGATCGTGCCGCTGTCGGACAGCACGGCGAGGGCATGCTTCTGCAATTTGACGTAGTCGCAGAAGCCTAGTGGTTTGAGCAGTTCCACCCTCTTGTGGAAAGTCGCTCCCGACTTGTTCACCCGGTTCCGTGTTCGCGGATGCGTGGTGACGATGACCCGCTTGCCCCGGTTTTCCGCCAGTCCGTTCAGGATCTTCACCAGGTTGCCGAAATTCCGGTCCGACTCGATGTTCTCCTCGCGGTGGGCGCTGACCACGAAATAGTCGAGAGGCTGCAGCCCAAGCCGGGTCAGAACGCTTGAGGCGTCGATCTTGGGAGCATAGTGGTTCAGCACCTCGAACATCGGGCTGCCGGTCTTGATCACACGGTCCGGCGGCAACCCCTCCCGCAGCAGGTACTCCCGGGCGATGTCGCTATAAGTCAGATTGATGTCTGCAACGTGGTCGACGATCTTGCGATTGGTCTCCTCCGGCACCCGCTGATCGAAGCAGCGGTTCCCCGCCTCCATGTGAAAGATCGGGATCTGTCGTCGCTTGGCCGGAATGGCCGCCAGGCAGCTGTTGGTATCGCCGAGGATCAACAACGCCTCCGGCTGCACCTCCGACAGCACCGGATCGAGCTTGATGATGGTGTTGCCGATGGTCTCGGCGGCGTTGGCGCCTGCGGCGTTGAGGAAATGGTCCGGCTTGCGGATCTCGAGGTCGGAGAAGAAGACCTCGTTCAGTTCGTAGTCGAAATTCTGGCCGGTGTGCACAAGGATGTGATCGGCGTACTTGTCGAGAGCCGCCATCACGCGGGACAGGCGGATGATCTCGGGGCGGGTACCGACGACCGTCATGACTTTCATTCTTTTCACCGGAACCTCCCCTTCACCCCTGTTTGATCACTGGATTGAAGTGTGTATCCGATCTCTCCGTGGTGAAGATCTGGTTAGCCCAGAACAGGCAGATCATATCTCTATCACCGGTATTCTCAATCGAGTGTGTGTACCCGGGGGGAATGTCCACCACCTTGATCGCCCGGTCGTCCACGGGATACTCGTCGATCCGGCTGGAATCGATCCGCCGGAAGCGGATCACCCCTTGCCCCTGGATGACGCAGAACTTCTCCACCTTGGTGTCGTGATAGTGATTGCCGCGGGTGATGCCGGGGACTGTTTTCGAGACGAAGATCTGGCCAAAGTGTTCCGACTTGATCAGTTCGAAGAGCCAGCCGCGGTTGTCGGTGTTGAGCTTGACCGGATAGCCAAAGCCGTCTTCGGGGAGGAACGACAGGTAAGTCGCGTGCAGGCACTTCATGAGGTCGTCGCCAAGATCGGGGACCGTCAGCGTCTCGCGGATGGCATGCAACCGACGAATCCGATCCGCCAGTTCGCCCAGGGTGACCCGGAAGACTCGCCGCACGCCATAGCGCTGCCGGGCAGAATCCGGGGCTCCATCGAGATGCCGTAGGAAGGCTGCCACCACATCGTCGATATAGACCAACTCCATTTCCTTGCTCGGGTCGTTGACAGTAATTTCAAGTCCGCGGGCAATATTGTGGCAGAACGTGGCGACCACGGTGTTGTAGTTGGGGCGAGACCATTTGCCGAAAACCCCTGGTAGTCGGTAGATGCAGATCGGAGCACTCGTCTCATTATTGAACTTCAACACCGCGTCCTCGGCGGCCTTCTTGCTCCGGCCGTAAGGATTGTCTAGTTCGGCCTGTGCCGAAGAGGCAAGGACAAAGGTCGGGGTGCGGCCCAGTTCCGCGAGGCGCGCCAGCATCCGCTCGGTCAGGCCCGCATTGCCGGTCATGAACTCGCTCTCATCCTTGGGCCGGTTGACCCCTGCCAGGTGATAGACGAGATCGGCTTCGGCGAGGCCGGCTTCGAGGACAGCCGGGGCGGAAGCCACGTCGAACAGGATCAGCCGCACATCGTCGCGACGCTCCAATCCCGCGACAAGGTTCCTGCCGACAAAGCCTGCCGCGCCGGTGACCAGAACGGTTTTCAATTCCGCTGCCACTCAGCCAGTTCTTTCCGTACCAGTTCCAGGCCGAGCAACTTTTCCTTGATCCGGGCAATGTCGAGGCGTTCGGTATTGTTCGAGTTGTAGTCCTCGGCCAGGGAATGCTCTTTTTCCCCTTCGAAGAAATACTTGTTGTAGTTCAGGTCCCGGTTGTCGGCAGGGATCCGGTAGTAGCCGCCAAGGTCCTTGGCGTGAGCCATCTCCTCGCGGGTCAGCAGGGTCTCATAGAGCTTTTCGCCATGGCGGGTGCCGATGACTTTGATCGCGTTGTCAGCCTCGAATAGTTCCATGAGGGCCTGGGCCAGGTCGCCAATGGTCGATGCCGGGGCTTTCTGTACAAAAGTATCGCCTTGCTGGCCATGCTGGTAGGCATATAGCACCAGATCGACGGCATCGTCCAAGGACATCAGGAACCGGGTCATGTTGGGATCGGTGACGGTCAGCGGGTTGCCTTCCTTGATCTGTCGGATGAACAGGGGGATGACCGAGCCGCGGGAGACCATGACGTTGCCGTAGCGCGTGCAACAGAGGGTGGTTTTCTTCGGGTCGACGAAACGGGATTTGGCAACCAGGATTTTTTCCATCATGGCCTTGGAGAAACCCATGGCATTGATCGGATACACCGCCTTGTCCGTGCTCAGGGCGATGACCCGTTCGACCCCCTTGGCGACGGCAGCGTTTAACACGTTTTCGGTACCGAGGACGTTGGTTTTAACCGCTTCCAACGGGTAGAACTCGCAGGAGGGGACTTGCTTCAGGGCGGCGGCCTGGAAGACGTAATCGACGCCTTCCATGGCGTAAAGAAGGCTGTCGTAGTCGCGGACGTTGCCGATGTAGAACTTTACCTTGGGATTTGACAGGCTGATGCGCATGTCTTCCTGCTTCTTTTCGTCGCGGCTGAAGACACGGATTTCCTTGATATCGGTATCGAGAAAACGGCGCAGGACGGCGTTTCCGAAGGAACCGGTGCCGCCGGTGATGAGCAAGGTTTTACCTCTAAACATTAATAACCTCCGCCTGGTTTTCCCGACCATATTTCATTTCGAGATATTTGATGTCGATCAGCATCGGGAACCATAGCCCCTGAAGGAAGTGGTACACAAATGCCGCTTTTCCGTCCAGAAATCCCCCTCGGAAAACATAACGATAAACAAAATAGAGGAACGGCCTAACCAAGGGTGGAAGGTTGTTCCACAGGCGATACCTGAGCCATCTCTTTCGTTCCGCCTGGGTCCCCCATAACCGGACATCGATCTGCAAATCAGACGAGGATCTTATTAAAAGCTCCGATGCTTCTCTCGTCGCGTATCCGTTGTGCTTTGCGACCCAGTCGGTAACACCTTTGTGATCCTCGTGGATGAAATCGTTCTTCAGATATCCTGTTCCACCTTCCACAACAAGATGTTCGTTGATCGAACGGTCCTCACATCGTGCCTTGCCAAACCGGAACAACCGCAGGATCCAGGTGGGATAATACCCCCTCCGGATCCATCGCCCCATCCAGAACAAACGCCATTTAACAAAAAAACCGTTCTCCGGTGGATTCGAGGCAATGAGAGTAGAAATCTCTTCTCTCAACTCCGGGGGGATCCATTCGTCAGCATCGAGGAAGAACACCCATTCGCTAACAATCGGTAAATGCTCAAGAGCAAAATTCCGCTGTTTCGAGTAATTCTCGAACCGGTTCTGGACAATCGTGCACGGGTATCGGCCTGCTATTTCCAAAGTCCGGTCTGTGCTGTAGGAATCGAGTAAAAAGACCTGCCTCGACCACCCTTGGACTGACTCCAATGCCTGGGCAATGTTGGATTCCTCGTTATATGTAAGGATAATGACAGCGATGTCAGTCACTATCTTACTCTTCGCACGAGCGTGAGGAATTGAGCCAAACCTCCGGCTCGAATTCGATTCCACACCTCCTTCTGGTAGAAGAGAGGATTTAGATAAAATACCTTTCCGTAGGAGCGGTATATCTTCGATCGGGCAAAACTTCGTATCACAGCATAGTAAGCCTTAAGGATTTCCTCCGGGCTCATCTCCTCAGTCGAGATTAAAGGTTTGAAATCTCGTAGTGAATGGGGGGTAGGAACGAATTGGTCCCACCCACCTTCCTGCAACAATCCACGCTTCCTCACAATCTCGTAAATCTCTGTCCCGGGATATGGTGTGAGAATCGAGCATGATACAAAATCGGCATCCAAGGTCCGAATAAACTCGATGGTTCTATTGACAGAAGCCCATGTTTCGCCGAGATTCCCGACCATGAATAGACCCATGGAGAGCAATCCCGCCTCTCGAGTCATACGGAATGCTTCCTGGACCTGGGACAAATTAATATTCTTCCGTATGTTCTTCAATATTTGCTGATCGCCTGATTCGACGCCGTATGCAACCAGCCTACAACCAGCTCTTTTCATAGTGCTGAGGAGCTTCGTATCTACGGTGTTAACTCTCGCAGTGCACCGCCATTCCACGTCCCACCCTGCCTTAGAGATCCTTTCGCAAAGTTCAATCAGTCGATCGCGATGAATGGTAAGAGTGTCATCCAAGAAATTGAAGTGTCGAGCACCGTAATCGCGGTATAGCACAGCCATTTCTTCGAATACTTTTCCGACACTGCGCAATCGAAGTTTTCTGTGGAATATAACCCCCGACGCGCAAAAGTTGCACATATTGGGACAACCTCGGCCTGTCAGCAGGGGAAATACCTCCACCTCCTTCCCGAGTCCAACAGGTATATCCATGTATCGGACCTTAGACAATTCTTCCCAGAGTGGAATTGGAAGATCGTCAAGGTCTGCAATTAGCGGACGAGGAGGGTTAAAGACGATATCCTCTTCGTCTCGGAACACAAGCCCACGAATTTTCCTCCATGCTGCAGGCCCTCCCCCCAAACACTCGGAAAGTTCCGCCAGTGTCTGTTCCCCTTCCCCCACGATTGCAAAATCGATATCCCGGTTTTCGAGTAGAACTTCCCTCGGCAAAGCAGATGCATGGACACCTCCTGCCACTGTAAGAGCATTGGGGGATCCCTTTCGAGCAGCGCGAAAACACTCCATAGCGTATTGATATTGACTCGTCATGAACGATATCCCGACTAAATTGGGGGAATAATCGCGGATCATTCCCGGCAGGGCATTAAACCCGATCCCCAGAGGTTCCATATCTAATAATCGGGTCTCTATTCCGCGCCGACGAAGCATGGAACCAAGATACCCAATCCCTAATGGAGGTTCTGGGTGTCGACTTGACGTGGGTGGATGAATCAGAAGTACTTTCAATTATAACCTTTCAAGAAATTCCCGATATATGCCATCACGTGACATTCTCGATCATATCCACAAATTCCCGGGAGTACCGTCTCCAACTCCAGTCAAAACCGTCAACCCGGTTCTTGCCTGCTTCAAGCAATTTCCGGTTCACATCTGGCTTCAGGGCTTCGCAAATCGCTGCCGCCGCACTTTTCGGATCAAGGGGGGGGTAATAGATTGCTCCTCCACCGCATATCTCACGGTTGACCGCTGTGTCTGCGGCAACAATAGGCAACCCGTATCCCATCGCTTCTATCATGGAAAATCCAAAGGATTCACACAAGGAAGGGTAAATCATCAAGTCGCACCGGGGATAAAGAGATCCCATTTGACCCTGCGTCACCCGCCCCAAGAATACTACTCGATCCTTTAGATCCAGATCGGCCACTTGCCGTTCATACCGTCTCACCTCATCAGGCCAATCGTCGCGCGATACGGTCGTGTAGAAAGTAAATTCGACCCCCTTATTCCGTAATTCGGCCAACGCATCGAAGAGGACATCAAATCCCTTGTGGGGAGCAGGATGGGTCGGATATAGCAACCGAAATCCCTCTCTATTAGAAAACAAATTATCAAACTTTGTATCCAACGAATCTTGGAGAGAATCCCGGGAAAATCCATGATAAAGAACTTTAAAGGGGCGTGATGCCGTCTCGGGGCACATGTCACGAATCATGTCTGCCATGGCTTGGCTTGGCGTGACAATAAGTTCTGCCCTCATCATTGAAGCCAGCGCCAATTTTCTTCTCAAAATATTTTCTATCTTCAACCGGCCATTAACTCTTTTTAAATAATATGGCCAATAATAGATCGCGTTAGTCTGGAAAAAAACATGGGGAACCGAAGACCATATTGGCCCGAAATTAGTCATAGAGACAAGACAGGAGTAGCCCTCCTTTTTCAACTTCCCGGGAAGTATGAAAACGTCGTTTCCCACGCGAGAAAACCAGGATCCTGCTGCTTTATCTTTCATCGTGATAAATTTGATGTTTCCATATGATGAAGAGAACGGAAGCGATTCTCTTATGAATACAATATATTCGTTACTTCCATCAATCCTCCCTAACTCCGGTAAAAAACCGGATAGATGCCGCAAAGCGCCACCCATACTGGCGCCCAAAGCATGTATGAGGATCTTCAAAGGATATTCAACCGCAGAATTATCGCAGGATATACTTGATAAACGTCTATAGCGTGGTGAAAGGGGTAACCATGAATTGAGTTGCCTTCAAAGATAGATCAGGTCTCCCTATTGAAACTATACTGAGGTCATGGGGCCCCTTTCATAGGCGGGTGGAAATGTCCTCGATAACAGAGCATTGCAGACCTCAAGGAAACGCCCGGCAGCAACATTCGGCGACCATTCTCCTGTAACCGTTTGTTGACCAGCGTTGGCCAAGCGCCGTCGGAAAGGCTCATTGATATTCAAAAAATAAAGAAGTTCCCCCAACTGCCGCCAGTCGCCAGGTTGAAATAGCAGACCATTCTCCCCATGGCGAATCATGGTACGGGCCGATCCCGCTGCCATGCTCGACACCACTGCACACTCCTGGGTCATCGCTTCGTTGACCACCGCGCCCCAGCCCTCATACCCGTTGCTTGGTAAGACATAAACATGTGAAGAGTACATTCGTCGCCAAATCTCTTTCATCGGCAGACTGGATTGGAAATACACCGCCTCGGTCAATCCTAGCCGCTGAACCAGCATTTCCAAAGATCTACGCTTTGGGCCATCGCCAATCAATGTCAACTGCGCTGTTTTGTCCTTACGCCATAACATCTCAAATCCGCGAATCAGGATATCCACCCGCTTCCAATCCAGCATCCGTCCTGCACAAATGATTTTCAATCCACCTTCACGCAGCCCGGAACGAGGCAAACTACTAGGTATCGCGGTAAAATACCCCCACAACCATGACCGTTCGCGGAACCCTGCCCAACGTTGCATATCTGTCGCAGCATAATGTCCGATGGGTAGGTAGTGGAAATAATCGCACGAGGCCAACCGTCGAAACCGCAGAGCCATCAAGGCAAAGCGTGGGCTCGCAAGGCGGGCCATACCTAGCGGCGGCTTCCACCAGCGTTCGGACATGTAGAATGTCAGCTGGCCCAGCCCAAGACGATTCTCCATCAATGCGAGCGACCTATCCCCGCATAGCACCACGTCTGCTTCCATCCACCACCTGTGGTATTCCCGCAGGGATGCCGCGCTTTCATTGACGCGCATTATCCAAGGGTCCTGTGCGCTGCAATCCCATCCCATTTTGACCCGTTCCGATTCCATGGGCATCGTAGTCGCATGACGGAAGTTTTCCCTTCCCAATAGTTCTGCCAAGCACTTGGCTAGCGGGATCTGGTGTGGACTGATGATGTTCGTGACGTGCAATAGTTTCATTCCTCAATCCATCTTCGGCCAGATGATCCCCAGTTATTCTCTTTCCACCACGTGAGAAGCCGGCCGGCTTGATGCCCCCATGTTTTTCCCTTTCTCAGGAAGGTTCCCACACCGGCAGCATAGGCGTAGCGCTGCCCCGGTGTCCAACTCAGCACATCCAAGACGGAACTCGCCAATGCTGCGGCGGTCTCCGCCCGGGGAACCGTCAGAAAGGGGCGATACTCCGGTGAAAGCCCAGGTGTCCATGTGCTGACGACCGGCTTACCGTAGGTGAAATATTCAAGCACTTTTGATGGAAAATTGTGTTGGCTGTCGGGGATGTCGCTGGGGCGAGGGTTAACCATCACCGAAGCCTGACGTGAAAGTTCCTGCAGTTTCCCTTCTGCGATGCAGCCGAAGAATGTTATGCGGGAGTCTGTACAGAGCATCTGGCGGAGCTTGTTGTTGTCACCTTTGCCACATACCCAAAGACGCACATTCGGATCGCGGATCAAGGCAAAGGCGTCCAGAAGGAGGTCGATCCCGCCGTACTTGTTCAGACTCCCGGAATAAAATATGATCTTTTGGGCGATTTCGGTTGGCGTATCCAATTCATGTTCCGGAACTGTGCTCACACCACCATCGAGGTGCAACTTGGGTGATGCATTCCATCGGGAAAAGGAACTCCATGAAAGGAATATGCAACCGGCGGCTATACCAAGTTGTTGCTCCAAACGGCCGTATGCAACCGGGTCACCGGGAGCATCGGCGACCACTGGAATCCAAGGGATGCTTAATCGCATCGCCTCGTGGCCCATGGCAACAGAGTGTGGGTATACGTTGTAGCAGAGGATCCCATCGGGACGTAAACCATCCAGCACGATCCGGCGGAATGCGCGGACATACTGCGAAGAAAGGAGCACCGTACGTAGACGCGGGAAGTTCAAATACCCTACTTGAACCTGCGGGATGTGCGAGAGACCCGGAATAGGGGCGGCTTCTTCGCTTCCTGACATCAAAGCCCTTCCCCGTGGCCATGCGGATTCCGCACGGTGCCCGAGAACACGGATTTCACTACCAGCTTCTCCCAAACCGCGCAACAAACCGGTCTGCCAGCGGTTGGCTGCTGGGCTAACACCGGGGGCTGAAAGAATGCTGGCCTCGTCCAGTATGTTGCCAAGCCATAGAAGACGGATGGGCAATGTGGCAACCACGGAATCGATGAGATTCAGAAAACCGGAACCCGGTCGAGAACTCGAGAGGCTTCCGGGTTTTGAAAGATTCGGTCGTAAATTGCAATGGTCTCCTCTGCGTTGACATCAGCGTTATACAAGCGGTAGGCGCGAGCGTGACCGCAGGTTCCCATGCGTTTAGCCTCGTTCGGATCCATTAACACGCGATGCAGGGCATCAGCGAGTGCGGCCGCATCGCCAGGTTGGACTAGGAGGCCAGTTTCTCCGTCCTCTACCAACTCCTCGACTCCGCCGATGCGGGAACCTACAACCGGCTTCCCCATTGCACCTG
The DNA here is from genome assembly GCA_003598065.1 of Myxococcales bacterium. Classification (GTDB taxonomy): domain Bacteria; phylum Myxococcota_A; class SURF-8; order SURF-8; family SURF-8; genus SURF-8. Next base: position 16,345 of record QZKR01000024.1, read on the forward strand.
CTTCGATGACAGGCCGGCCGAAATGTGGGGCGGTGGAGGGGAAAACCAGGAGGTCCGATGCTGCAATCAACAACTCCACATCTCGACGGAACGGCAGCAAGTGGACATAACCACTCATCTGGTTTCGTTCCAAAAAAGCCATGACTCTCTGACGAGTAGTAGGGCTGCCGACGAGAGGCAGGACGATCCGCGCTAAGCGCGCGATCCAACTTACTGATGAAGCGCTGATCCCCATGCCTATAAGCGCACGGATGCGCGGGTTGCGAGCTCGTTCGATGCGCATCGCCTCCAAGAACGGGTGGATTCCCTTGATTTCGCTGAGGCCGCCAAGGAACAGAACAATTTGATCATCCACCGCCAGGTCCAGTTCCTGCCGGCATGCCGTTCCGTCCAGCGTTCGGTCGAATCGCTTGAAATCCACAAAATTGGGAATGTAGATCCCTTTGCAGTCGCGGAATGTCCGATTCCGTTCTTCGCTGGAGATGAAAACCACTTCCGTGGGAATGCGATCAAGCCAGCGCCGGATGAGGAAACGGCGGAGACCAAGATGGCCACGGACCACAGCCTCGCGGACATGCCACACCACAGGCAGACCCTCGCGGGCGGCTCCAATGGCGGAAGGGACGAGGACGACGGAGTTCAGGTGGACAAGGTCGGGTTTTATCTCCCGTAGAAGCCTTCGCGTAGCGCGGATACTTCCGGGAAAACGGAATAATGTCATGGCGAGTTGGAAGAACGCCCGAGGATTGTGCAACGGAAACCATCCGCCGGTCGTATGCGGAAAAATCGAGAGTGCTGGGCACAAGAGCGTCTCGATACCATGTTCCCGATAGAATTCCGGGACACAGCCCCCTGTACCCAAACAGGCGATCACTGGGGTGTACCGGTCGCGATCGAGTTTCTGTATTAGGTACAACAGACTCAGCACGGAACCACCCATGGCGGTTGCATGTTGGATGTAGAGGATACGCTTGGCCATATATCGTCAAACTGGGCAGTGTGCCCTGTTTCTCAGATCAGCCCATTTCGGCGACAGTCCGCAATCCTCTGGGTAGGAATTGCGAGAACATCCGTGTAGAGACTGCTATCCCTATTTTCCTCCACAATGGGATGATATCCGGCTTCGTCAACGAAAAAAAACTCGTAAGAAGCCAAGTTGCAAAGGTACCGTAGGATGTCCCCGCGAGCGTTGCCAAAACGGGCCATGTTCTCGTCAGCCTCAAAAAGGATAAACGGCTTGTGGTCCCGAATGGTCTCGGTTGCACCTCGGAAAACCTCGAGTTCGGCGCCCTCGACATCAATCTTGATGAAATCCGGCGGTGGTATGGCGCGGCATTGCACAAGGGCGTCCAGTGCGGTTATGCGAAGCTTGAGTTTTTTCGCGCCTTTTTCACGCGAAACCAAAGATGCGTGTATGGAATGGTTGGGGATATATAGGTCTGCAACACCCTCTTCGTGACCCAGCATAAGGTCATAGACACTAAGGTCCTTGAATCCGTTTAACGTCGCGGATATCGCCAGAATGCGAGCAAGGTCCGGCTGGGGTTCGAAAGCAACGACCCTGAGATCATGGAAAAGGCGGCTCAGTTCGATGGAGATATAACCGACATTGGCGCCAATGTCATAAAACGTACTGCCGTTTGTGAGAAACTTCCGACAGATTTCCAGCAGATGCGGTGTCCAAGTGCGGCCATTACATAGAAGAAACGTGTACACGTCTAGACTTCGGGGGGCAACTGCAAGACGCGCCCCGTGGCGCGTCAGGATAAACAATCTCAAGTTGCGGCAGAAGAGATCACCTATTTTTCGGGGGATCCATCCCTTTCCGCGAGGCATTGTCTGCGTCCACCACTTGGCAAAACGAAATATGATCGGGTATTGGTCCGTCCAACCGACTGCATCGTTGGTATTAACAGAAACACTACTTGGACGAGGCATAGGGGTGGCATAGCGATCGCTATCTGTTGGAGTGATACACTTCATGTTGTTGAGCGCCAGGCGAAAAAAGGTATCCCTGGATGCGAATCCGCCCAGCGATTCCAAAAAAGTATAACAGAGGTAAAGGTCCAGAAGTAGGTGTCTTGAGTAAGATCTCCGAAGGTACAGGTGATCATTCCTCCGGCGATGCTCACGAGGAAACTGACAAACATGCCGCTCAAAACCGCAGCATCGACGGGGACGAGAACCTTCTTCTGCAATCTGAGATATTGGTGTCCTATCCCTGCTAGCACGGCAAGAAAAGGCACCACAAACAATAAACCAAACGATGCCGCATCACGTGTAATGGAGTTGTGCCCAACAAGCAAGTGTCCCTCTTTTGTAAGCTTCTCTTCTCCTGCAACTCCGTGCCCAATCAGTGGTGATTCAAGGAAAGCCTTGGATTCCTCCCAAATGCCCATTATGCGATATGCTCCGCTGGAATCTTCCTGGGGATTCCTGATCCGGTTAAGAGTGTTTTGAACCGACGGAAGATTGTCAGCCAATATACTTCCCCCCACCAGAAGCAATCCGGCCAATACGAATCCCCCTATAATTTGTAGGCGTCTGCCTTGTACTCTTCGCCATCTAGCCACGAAGACCAGGCAAATCCCCACGATGAGGGACATCACTGCCGAGCTATAAGTAGATAGAAGGACGCAGACAGCGGTCGCCCCCAAGGCTCCACCTACCAGCAACTTCAGCTTGGGTCCTAATCCTCCATCCAGCAGGAGCGACAACCAAATGGGCGCACACAGCGCTAATGCCATCATCGTCAGATAACTTAGGGAAATCTTTTGGTCATCAACTAAGTGCCGCACATTGTATCCAGAAGCAATATTTGCCAGCATATCCTGACCCTGTGTCGTAATGATCCAGAGCACCTCGACGGCCAGAATCAGATTTGCAACAAGAGCCACGAGCAATACGGCCTTGGCGTCCTCTGGCGTCTTTAGTATCAACCATGCCAACACAAGCGGCCACATTCCCATAAGGTATGTCCGCACTCGAAATGCGATTGCTTCGGGATCGCCGTATCCTATCAAGCCAAAAATCAGAAGGACGACCACCAGCATGGAAAGTGGCGCAAAGATAGAACTGGAATATAACCATCGCCCGACCGCCTTTCGCCGCAGAAGTGCCGCAAAAGCTGTGAAGACTACAAGGACTCCGAAAGGCGTATTGACAAGAGGAATACCGGGAAGTTTCATAGGGCATAGCAGAAGCATCGGGTAGATCATGCAGAGACCAACCAGGGGCCGCCAGAGAGCAAGGATCATCGAAGCTAATAGTGTAAATGTCCAAAACAAAGTACTCAAGGTTGGCATCAACTTGGCAACTCGACCTTAAACCGTTCGCTCCATCCCAAAAGAATGGCCCAAGCCCACAACTCTCGCGGAGGATTCCCCTTAACAACCTGCTCCTGCAATCGGTTCAAGTATTTTGGCTGAAATAATCTGGCTGCTGTAGGACAGTTCAAGAGACTGCGCATCTTATCGCGTAAAGGCCCTGTCATCCAGCTTCCAAAAGGCATTTCAAATCCCATCTTTGGCCGGTTGCGAAGCATCTCAGGAAGATACTTCTCCGCCGCGTGCACGAGCAATCCCTTGTTAATCTTTCCCCGCAACTTGAGCTTAGCTGGGAGAGCGTACACAAACTCTACCAGTGGGTGATCTAACAGCATCGGCCGCACCTCGAGACCGTGCGCCATACTCATGACATCACCATCGCGAAGCAGTGTGCTTACTAGGTAACACCTCGACTCACCGTAACTGGTCTGTTGGACTGCATCCGCATCCTCCCGCAGGAATCCCTCCTGGCGTCGGGTCAGGCGCAGGGAAGCTTCCCGGTTCCACTCGGGAAGAACATCGCAACGCAAACCAGTGTCGTTCAATAAGCGACGCAGCAAGGCCAGACGATCCGCTTGAGGAGAATATAGGAATAGGCGATGTTGGGTAAACCGATTCGGCCTAATGGAGGAAAGAAGCCGGGCGATTGCCAAACCGGTCGGCCATCCCTTAGGACATTCCTGTGCCGCGTCTGCTATCCAGCGAAAGTGCGGGTAGCCGGCGAACAGTTCGTCACCGCCTAATCCCGACACTGTAACCTTTACACTCGCACGCGCTAGCTGCGATACAAGCCAGGTATTGGTCCCATCTATAGAAGGCTGATCGATGGAATCGATAATCTTGGGAAAGATATTCGCAGCGTCTACCGCCGTTACCACGATTTCCTGGTGGTCGGTGTCCAGTTTCTTAGCCGCTATACGGGCATATTGTCGTTCATCCATGCTGTGAGAGACTTCCTCGAAGCCGACCGAAAAGGTTCGAATCTGCCGGCCGGACGCCTCACTCATGAGCCCAACTACCGACGTTGAGTCTATCCCCCCGCTTAGGAAAGCTCCTACCGGTACATCGGAAACCATATTGTAGCGGGCGGCATCGAGCAGGAGGTGGCGAACCCGCACCACGGCGTCCTCGAATGAAATGTTCTTAAGTTCATTACGGAGACCCTCGGTGGCTTCGTGCAAATCCCAGTAGTGGACGATGCGTTGCTCCGTTCCGCGCATCTCCATCCAACACCCTGGTGGTAGTGTCTGCACATCGGAGAGAATGGTGCGTGGTTGAAATACAGCGCCGACAGCGAGATAGTCCAACACCGCTTCTGGGTCAGCTTGTTTGGCAACAAAACCGCTTTCCATCAGCGCGCGGAGTTCCGATGCGAACACAAGTACCCCCCCTTTATTGGCATAGAGAAGGGGTTTAATCCCCAACCGGTCTCGTGCCAGTACCACTGACGGGGCGCCCGGCATTGGAGCACGATCGTAGAGGGCAAATGCAAACATGCCTCGGAAACGACGGATGGCGTTTGTACCCCATTCGGCGTACGCAGCCAGAACTACCTCCGTATCGGAGGTGGACCGAAATCTGTGGCCCGCCTGTTCCAGTTCGGTCTTCAGTTCACGGTAGTTGTATACCTCGCCATTAAAGACGATCCAGAATCTCTCATCCCCGTAGGACATGGGTTGATGGCCTGTGGAAGAAAGGTCGATAATTGAAAGACGAGTATGGCCCATCGAAACATCGCCCATGGGATCAAGGTAATATCCATCGGCATCCGGTCCGCGGTGTTGCATGGCTCTAACCATACGGGAAATTATTTCGCGGTTTGGGTGTCCCCCAAAAATTCCCGCTATACCGCACATATTTTTCTTCTTTTTATCAATGATTGTCCAACTGTGTAATATTAGGCATCCAATACAAGCCGTTTGATATTTTCTACAAATACTTCTCGAGAAAATTGCTTTTCAACTAAAACTCGGCCAGCCATGCCCATTTTATCAGCAAGATCTAGTGATCCTAAGATCTTCGCAAGAGCCTCAGCAACATCCTGTGGAGAGCGCGGATCAACTAATAATCCAGTTTCTCCTGGCACCACGGTTTCAATTGCTCCACCTTCACAACTTGCGATCACGGGACGTCCACATGCAGCCGCTTCAACATAAACAATTCCAAACCCCTCCCCAGTCCAAAATCCCGTTGAGTTTCTATCTACCCGACTTGGCATGCAAAATACCCCACAATGTTGGAATGCTTCGATTAATTCTTGTTGCTGAATTCTTCCAGTAAATATGACCCGATCAGAAATCCCCATTGTCTTTACAACACTCTGCAATCTCTCAACATTGTCCCCTGTTCCAACAACGCGAATAGCCAATTGTTTTCCTAATATTTTCTCGGCAATTGGTAAAGCATTGAACAATACCTCATGTCCCTTATAAGATTCTTGCAACGACATCCGCCCACAAATTAATATTTCATTTCGACGAATATATTTTGGTATAGTCGTAGGAACAAATGTATTAATGTCAGTACAACAAGGAATCACCGAAATAGGAACCACAACACCTTCTTCAACCATTCTATCTGCGGTATATTTGCTAATAGATACTATATGATCTAATCTATTTAAGTAGGAACACCAAATTTTTGCGCGTTCTCCCCAGACATCGATGCCAAACGTCCACACCCATCGAGGCCCCTTCCGAAAATATTTAATATGACTATCAAAAGTCAATAAATGAACATGGCCGTAAAGGATAGGTGTATTCAATGATGTATGACGAAAAACTGCGAGTAGCGCACACCATTTCCAAAACCATCTTTCCCGGAAATAACGTAATACACGGTTTCTCAAAGGCCGCCTGATGATTTCAATATTGGGAAAAACGATTGATGGGTCATAATGAAACACCGGATATAATTTAACAGTCCATCCGATGCAGGAAAAAGCCTCAGCAACATCCATGACTAACGCTTCCAATCCACCTGCTCGTTCCCATCGTTCTACGATGAAAAACAGTTCTCTGTGTTTATTATTGTTAAAAGACACGCTATTACTTACAACTGAATTGTAAATATCCCTGATTGGCCAACAGTATCAGGGTTGCTGGATTATTGCTGGATTCCAGCTCACTCGGCAACACAGAACCAATCGGCAACACAACGATTCTCAAACCATCCAAACCACTCGAACAGATCACATTGGAAAGAAATAAATTGGGCAACAACCTTGGGAATTATGCCCTCTGATGCAAGGGCATGCGCAAAGTGTGGCATACTCTTATTAAAGTGGGGTTTTATAATAATAGGCTTAAAGTTCGCTCGCCTTAGCACCTCAAGAAGCGCGTCTTTAGTGTATTCTCGTCTGTGGGTCTTGTCTTTGTAATGCATGTGGGTGAGGGCGATCTTCCCGGGTTGCTCATCATCTGCATTCGGCACAGACAGAAGTAATCGTTTTCGGCAGATTCGCCGTACATTCTGAAGAAAAAGAACATCGTCATCCAAATGCTCCATTACGTCAAACGCTACCACGTTATCGTAACTGGCGTCCGGTAGATCAAGGTGCTGAGCATCCATGAGGCGAAACGGTAATTCCTGCGCACTGCTTTCCCTGCGATTCATGATATCGACCTGCAGGATTGGACAACCTCGCGACAAGATATGTAGCCCATACAGGCCATTTCCACAGCCTACATCAAGTGTTGCACCATTGACTAGATACTCGTCAAGCAGATGGAATTTTTCAATGTTTACACCGGCCGCACACAATGAAAATCTTTGCGGCTTCATCATTTTAGCATCGGTGTCAGTGGCAATTTCACGACTTCATGGATACCACTTCGTTGGTCATAATAACCAGCATTAACAGAAACGCAACATACGTGACTCGGATGCTTTAGTCGGTATACGCAGGCTTTGGGATCCGGTATAATTCTCTGATATCACAGAGGGATTGAGACGAATTGCCCTGGCGTAACTCAGCATGCTTATTTGTTACCTTATTTACCCGGAATCTGCCTTAATACCTTGGCAGGATTTCCGGCAACTATGCTATAAGGGGGCACGTCTCTGGTGACAATGGCTCCCGCAGCTACAACGGAATGTTCGCCGATTTCGCAAGGTCCAATCACAAGTGCGTTGCTCGCAATCCAAGCGCCGCGTCTTACAATGATATTATTGCCTGAACTTGGTATACCTTGTTGCCTCGCCTGATCGAACTTCGTGATATCATGTCGACCTGTAAGAAGTGTGACGTTGTGTCCGAAAAAAGCAAACTCCTCGACCGTAATATCCCCTGATCGAACATTAAACAAAGCATTCTGAACCTCAGCTGAATGATGAATCCTTAGCCTCTCTGCTGGGCCGAAAACCAAGTAAGAGGACAAACGAATTTCGTTTACAATATCTACTAAGAAATATTTGAGCATTCTACGCATTAAGCTCTGCACTCTGTCCTTAATTACCATTTTCCATACCTTTTATGAATCATTAACTTGTTCGCCAAACTTGCCCCGTTAGCAACAAAGTCATCTTCGTAGCAAAGCGGCTACGTATGATTTAATCTTATCTAATATAGGCGGATGATGCACAGCCTTGATTAGCATTTGATCGTATTTAGGGTCTGCATAAATAAACATGCTATGCCTCAACGGGAAAGACATTGCCCGTATTGGAATACGGTCTGGTTTTTCCCCACTTTCACCGCTATAATGGGTTCCTCCTGCCCCAAATCCGATATTTTGAACAAGACTGAATCTTGGCACCACCGATAACCCTGAGTTCGAAGCAATGGCATAGTGCCACTGATAATCCCATGTGTCGCATTTTCCAGCGTACATCTGGTCGAAAATCTTAATCCTCTCAGGATAAAACGTAGGACCTCGATGCAATCCCTTCTGCTTGAACTCCGGCCAGCTCGACATCGCGAGATCGAAATGATTCCAGGCGCGCCTCCACGTAGCCCACCCCCACTGCCATCCATAATGCGTGAAGAAATAGTCCGTTCCTTGATCATAATGTCCACTGATATGATTATATCCAGCCACCTGCATGACGTTCGATGTGTTACGGAATCGGCTGAGCATCTCTCCACAGAAGCGATAGAAACTGGGATCTGGCAGGCAATCGTCCTCAAGGATGATCCCTTCCTCCTCCTGTTCGAAAAACCAGGAGATCGCTCTACTAACGCCCTTATCGCATCCGAGATTTGTTTCCTGAAAAAGCGTTATCGGGTGCAATTCATTGGAAAACTCGCGAATCACATCTCGCACGGCGCCGATTTTTTCTACGTCGTCTGGATGGCCGGGCCTTGGGCCGTCGCAAGCCACATAGAGTCTGACGGGTCGCGCCTGCTGTATACTGTTCATTACCTCTCGGGTAAGATCCGGACGCCTAAACACTATCAACAAGACGGGGGGTATCTTCGGAGACCCGGTTTCCCAACTGTCAGTCATTTATGTCCTCATATTGCGGTTATTAGGGAGGAACTTTGAGCACATCTTATCGGCGTCAATCAATTCGATTGTTTGTGCATTTACATCGTTTAATTGCACATCACATTGACAATTCGTCAGATCTAACCTCTGAGACAATAGAGTTCATCCACGTATTGCGAGTTGCCATCGACGGGATTCAACGTTAAATCGTAGACCTTGTAGCCGATATCTGCGAGAAAAGACAGGCAACCTCGGAAGCGTTTCTCGCCATGCACTGCAAGGAGAATCTTTACGTCATGCTTTTTCAACGTTTCCATGGAACCCGAAAGAACGCGATCCTCTGCTCCTTCAACATCTATTTTCATTAGATCAGGTGGTGGGATTATCATAGCTTCCACTAAATCATCTATCGATACGGTGGGCACATAGTAATGCGAGTCCTTACTGCCAATGCTTCCCTCCGCATTCGATGTAGCGACGGTAAATGCGGTGATGGAAGATCTTTCCGCGACAGCGCACTGGATAATGGTGCAATTTTCGGATTTGTTTATTCGTGTATGGAACAACAAACTATCCACATTTTCGCAGAACGGCTCAAAAGCGTATATATGCCCTTCCGGACCGATGATTCTAGACATCGCGATAGTATAGAATCCCGCGTTAGCACCAATGTCAAAAACCGTCGCCCCTCGCTCCAGCACGGACCTGACAACTGCTTGTTTCATCTCCTCATAATTGCCGATCCAATAGTCATTAACTCCGGAACCCACCCTCCATAAAGATCCTTCTGCTATCCCAGTCCGGATCCTCAATACATCTTTCTTTCCAATAAAGCGAATCGGTATCCGGATACGTCGGTCGAAAAGACAGCGCGGCCAGAGGTCAAGTAGAGAACCAATTATCGAATTCCGCATTACACGTCCTCTGGGAGTGAGTTACCCGCAACTGCTGTTAAGGATAGCCACCAATAAACACGCCCTGGTGGGATGTCATGTTTAAATCGGCAACTGCTGCCTGATCAAACTCCATCCGTTGCGCGTCTCGTTTCGTGCATCGGTACTCAACAGTATCAGAATCGCGAGGTAGCATACCGCAAAGCCTCCAACTGACACCACAAACGCAAACCAGCTAGGCGCTGGCAGAAGGTGCCAAAAGATAATGCAAGTAATTGTGGCGGCAACCACAGCAAGCAACGTGGCGCTTATCAACTGAGCAAAATGACCTCGTGTCACACTGAATATGCGGCCAATCGCTCGAGGCATATACAAACCCTGAGTCACCAACAGCGAGAGGATTGATGCCGCTACAATCCCTACCATGCCAAACCAGTGGCCACCAGCTAAAACCAATGGCAGGTAGAGGAATCCCTGAGCCAATCCTACCGAACTGGTTCCTCGGATGTCGCCAGCCGAGAAGCACAGACCCGCAAGTAGGGACATCGCCGTTGCCCCAAAAAACGACAAGATCAGCAACATATTCACCTGGTTACCTGCAAAGAACCGGCCACCAACCCACAGCCGTAGGAAATCGTCATTGAACACCAGGAAACCTCCCGCGCACAGTACTAACACCCAGATGCATAGGCGCAATAGACGCAATATGATCTCCCGTGCTCGATCCATACTGCCACTGCCCAAAAGATGGGGCAGTGTCGCCTGCATGGCAGTGACAGGACGCTCAATAATCGTCCGACAAAGCTCCGGTCCGGTTCGCGTAAATCGTAGGACATTAACATTGTCCGGGCCCAGCATGCGTACTACGAGAAACAGGTCCAAATTGTTGACAAGAACGGAGCCAATTCTAGCCATCCCAGTGAAAGAAATGAGGCCAGCCAGTTCCCGAATCCGTGTTGGCATCCATGACAAGGCAACACCATCTTTCCGTAACCGCATATGAAGGTAGACCAAGTTCCCACAGAGCATAATTAAGCTCATGATGGCGGTAGGCACCGCAATAGCGAGCAGACCAAAACCAAAGCCGAGGAGAAGGATCACCAATACCAGCCGCAGCAAGGAAGCGACCACGAAAATAAGCCCTATGGCAAGACTGCTTTGCAGTCCTTGATTGATGGAGTAAATGGAATAGGAGAAGACCATGAGAGCACTACCCAGCACAGCCCACCGAAACGCATGGACCAGTGCCGTTTGGTCAATCGTCGGGGGTAGATGCATCCAATCCCCGATGAAGAACGAAGTGGCTATGCCGGAGAGGAGGACAACCAGAGCGATTACAAACGTAATCCAGACGCCACTGACTATCCATCCCGAGACTGCCATGCGGTCCTGTTGGCCATAGGCGGTAGCCACTCGCTGTTGGAGGACGGCAGATAGGCCTGGATCGACCAACGTCAACCAAACCAAGACATTGCCCGAGGCTGACCAAGCTCCGTAAAGGTCAGCGGGAATATGACGAAGATAGAGTGGAACCAGAACAATTCCGCTGACAAACCCCATCGCAACGGAGAATCCCTGGAAGCAGAGCAAAATAATGGTTGTTTTTTTACGACTTCTTCCGGAGGAAGGATCACTCGTGTAGATGTCGGTGGCAACAGACAACAAATTACCTCTTTAATAATTCTTGTTCAATGAGAGTCGCTTGTAGAAATTGCTAAATGAAGAGCGCTCCTACACAGTACCATCATCGCAGTATGGGATTGGAACCGTTTGAGTGTCTCTGCGAGGGACGCTATGAATAGGATTTTATTTCGTTCCAAGGAGGTGGATCTGACGAGGCTTCTTGACAAACGACGACTTTCACTCGGCTATTTTCCCGAATATGCGTTGAGTTTCGGGTATTTCTTTTTCTGCCCTATTCCGCGTAGAACATAAAATAACCACCCGATAAAAAAAGATACTACAGAGGCTTGAATTGCGGCCCTTGCCCTCTGAGGTTTGGATTTTCTATCCGGCACCCTTGGTGAATCGATCACCCTGAACCCGAACTGTTCCCGGTTCCGAGCCATCATCTCCCGCTCAACCTCTTGGCCCAACAGCGAATAGAGTCGATCCCGGTTCAACGCATCGACTGTTTTCCCTATCTGTTCCTCGATGAATTTTTTGTTCTTGGTTGCCCGATTCAATGTCTCTTCCTGAAGGTGGTTTTTCCCTTCCTCAAGAAAATGGTTCACAATCTCGGCGGATCCCTCTGCAGTGGGAGATTCAAAAGAAATGGAAATGGTGTTCGTCTTCCTACCAACGGAAACTTGTAGGCGCACCTTCGCTGCGCGTATCGCATCCCACTCGCCTAGAGGTTTCAGTTTCTTCTCTCCCCCCAATAAACTACCCTTTCCGGAAACTTTGATTCCTCCCGTGGCAGGGTCATATGCATCTCCGAGAAGGATCGGCCAAATATTATATTTTTTGAAGACTCGGACCGCGAGATCATTGCTCTTGAAAAGAATCTCGAGGTCTTCCACCCTGGTCTGCCCACCGACGTCTATCCCTATTGAGGCAAGTGCTCCTAAGGAGTGGTTTTGTCTTCTTTCGTCCGTCTCTGGGGATATGACCGCGGTCGCCTGATATACGTTCGGTACCCGCAACATTACGATGAGCGTCAAAATACCCACCACCATTGAAAAAAGGCCGATCTTCCACCAAGCCTTGCGAAGGATCGCGAAATAATCCCTGAGATCGATTTCTTCTTCCCGGGATTCCGTGGGGGACGGCACATTCATTCAGACCACCTCGATCTTCTGTAACTGGGAATCGACCATCATCCGGACCAACTCCTCGAAGGACACCTTGGGTATCCACCCCAGTTTTTCTCTTGCCTTGGTGTAATCCCCTACCAGGCGCTCCACATCCACGATGCGCACCAACGTCGGATCCACTTCCACCCACTTTTCCCAGTCGAGCCCGACATGTTTAAACGCCGCTTGGAGAAAATCCTTTATGCTGTGCGATTCCCCGGTGGCGACGATATAGTCTTCCGGAGTGTCCGTTTGGAGCATCATCCAGATCGCCCTGACATAATCGCCCGCAAAACCCCAGTCCCTACGCGCCTCGATGTTTCCGAGCTTCAGTTTCTCCCTCTTCCCTTTGGTGATCTCCGCCGCGGCACGCGCAATCTTCTGGGTGACAAACCGTTCCGGCCGGCGGGGGGATTCGTGATTGTACAGGATCCCCGAGACCGCGAAAATCCCGTGCATCTTGCGAAAAAGCCCGACTAACTGGTGCGCCGCGAGTTTGCTAACCCCGTAGGGCGTCATTGGATTGTGGGGAGTACTCTCCGTCTGCGGCGATTCCGGGGGGGCGCCGAAGATCTCGGAAGTCGATGCCTGGTAGAACCGGGATTCGCGGCAATGGTCCTTGATGACTTCGAGGAACGCCGCGACGAGCAGGGTATTCACTTGTATGGCGCGATAAGGGTCATCCCAGGAATCCGGGATGAACGATAGGCCGGCGAAGTTATAGATCTCGTCCGGAGAGAAGATCCTGGTCCAGCGGATGATGTCATCCTTTTGGACCAACTCCGTCTCTTCGAGGACGATTTCCTTCAACAGGTGCGAAAGGACGGAAGTGTCGTCCCCCTTCTTCATGAAACCGAGAACCTTGTACCCCCTCTCGATAAGGAGCTCCGCAAGGTACGAGCCGTCCTGCCCCGCAATCCCGGCGATGATGGCGCGCCTTCCGTTTTTGGACTTTTTCATCGCATTATTTTCTAGGAGCTACACATCAGAACGCAACGATCAGCACGCCGGCGGTGACGGCGATCTGGTACAGGATCTGGGTGATGTCCTTCACGTCCTTCATAAAGCGTGTCTGAACCAACTTCTCGGGAACCAGGATCGAGTCCCCCGGCTCCACACGGGCGCTCATCAACCCGCCGCCCACGAAGGAGAAGAAGCCGGTGTCCGCGTTCTCCCGCGTCACCACCGAGCCGTCCGCCTTGAGCAGGAAGATGTGGTCGCGGTCCGCGGTTTCCGTGGGGCCGCCGACCAGCCGGAGGTAATACCCCACCGAGTCGCGGGCCGGATCGAACACCACGCCCGTGGGGTTGTAGACCCTGCCCACCACGTTGACCACGTTCATCTTCCTGGGCACATCGAGCCGGTCGCCGTCCTCCAGCAGCACGTCCCCCTGGGACCCCGCGAATTGCCCGTTAGCCGAAAGGCGGATGATGACGCGCCCCTTGGCCCGGGTCTTCTTCAACTGCGCGATGATGGCGCGGCGGGATACGATCAGCTCCTTGTTCACTTCCAGGTCCTCCTTGTCCAGCGCCCCGCTCACCTGCTGGGCCTTCTGCGCCACTTCCAGCTCGAGGTCGTCGATCAGTTTGTCGATCGCCTCCTGCTGCGCCTTCTGCGTAGAGACGCGGCTGAACTGCGCGGCCTTCAGGTACGCGTCCCTCGTGAACCCGCCGGCGCGCCCGACGACCGAGCTTAAGCGCTCTCCCTTGCGTGCGGAGTAGATCCCGGGGAACTGCACCTCCCCCGTGAGTGCCACCGTGATCTTCTGCGACCAGTCGGGGATCTGGCGGATGACCACCAGGTCGTTCTCCTTCAGGGGAATGTCGGCGCCCGCCTCGCCCCGAAGCGCCTTGTCCGGGGAGACGTCGAGCGTCTGCGTCCTCACCAGGTCCCCCTGCGGGGTGACCTCTCGGCGGATGACTTCCGCCTCTTTCGTATAGGCGCTCTCCCGGAACCCGCCCGCCTTGAAGAGGAGGTCGGAGAGCTTCATCCCGTCGGTGAGGACGTACTCCGCCGGGTTGTTCACCTCCCCCGCGGCCGTGACGGTTTTCCTGTAGCGCGTCTCCATGATCGAGTGGATCTGGACGTGGTCCTCGTTCGCAAGGAGGATGTTTTCATTCGGGTCGCCCGCGACCGCCTTGCCGAGGTGGAAGTAGATCGTCCGGTACGCGCGGTTTTCGTCGACGCGGACGACCTCGGCCCGCTCGAGGGACGCGAGGCGGGTGAGGCCCCCGGCCATCTGGACGAGGTCGGCCACGCGCATCCCCGCCTGGATCTCGAAGGTGAGGACGTTGTTGTCGCCCCTGCCTTCCGCG
>QZKR01000006.1 GCA_003598065.1 Myxococcales bacterium
GTTGGGCACAGCTTTCCGCCCTCTCCGAGGGCGTAAAACTATGGCGCCCGCCATCCACGAAGGAAAAATCAAAACTGGGGACAACTCAGCCACCAGACTGACTATCACTAATTTTTAGTCGCCTGCGTCGGAGCAGGTTTTCCAACCTGCTCCAAGCATTTTCTCAATACCAAGCGGCAAGAAAACGTTATGGAGCAGGATACAATCCTGCTCCAACCCCAGGGGCGCTCCATCCTCCCCTACGTTTCGCCTTTTGCCCGTTGGTCTACGGCAGGATCGCCTCGATCTCGGCGAGGTGGACGACGCTTTCGCGGGTTCCCACGACGACGAGATCGCCGGCTTTAAGCGGCTTGGCGGGCCGATCGTAAACGAGCGCCGCGTCGAGTCGCGAATCGCCGGGATCGACGGAAATGACTTTGAAGCGCGCCAGATTGCCGCCGGCGAGCTGACCGAGATACTTGTCGCCGTCCAGCGAAGCGAGCGAAACGAAAGCCCGCAGGTAAATGCATTCGCCGGCGTGCAGGTCGCAGATGCCGTTCGCTTCCGCATCGCATTCCCAGTCGAAGCAGCATTCGCCCGGTTTGCAGACGAGATCGTCTACGTTGCAATACCAGTCGCGGCCCAGCACGTCGCGGCAGTCCTCGCAGGAAAGGCATTCAATCTCGTCGTCGGCGTCGGGGCAGGCGCCCGTGCGGCAACGGCCGCGAGCGTCGCAACAGAAATCCTCGGCGCAGCAGGCGTCGCCGGTGCACAGATCCTCGGGAAGACAATCGTAATCGCAATAGCCGAACGTGTTGCAGTAGGCCCAGTCCGGGCAATCGTCGTTCGACTCGCACTCCACGGCATAGGTGGCGTCGCAGCATCCATTGTCGGGGTTGCAATAGCGGCCCCTCTCGCAGTCGTCGGTCGTCTCGCAGTTGTCGCAGACGCCATCGCCGTCGGGATCGCCGCCTTGGCAATAACAGCCGTCGCACCAGCGACCCACACCGCAGTGGATGTCTTCCGAACAGGTGCAGGCCTCGCCGTCAAACTCGAGAAAGTCGTCAAAATATTCGATATCCGGCCCCTCGTACTCCTCTATATCGTCATCGAGGTCGCCATCGTTTCCATCGCCATCGGGAAACAGATCGCCGTCGGTTCCATCGCCGTCGGCGGGATCGTCGCCATCGGTGGGCCGATCGCCATCTCCCGTATCGCCGTCAGGTTCGTCGCCATCGGCAGGGTCGCCATCGGGCGGATCGCCGTCCGGGGAAACGTCGCCGTCGCCCGGCGATCCTCCGCCCCCGCCGCAGCCAATCTGAGGAGAAGCAAACGCGCTCCAGAGAATGATTGCAAGAAAGAACGCCAGCACCGAACGCGTCAAGAGTGCCGCCTGTACCGATCGACGCATATACCTCACCTACGTTCCAAGAAAAAGGGTCCGGACCGACCCGTGGCGTTCTCGCTCTCTTAAGCTTTCAAGGCCGCAGTTGACTGATGTCGTTCCCCACGCTGGGCAGCGAGGCGGCCTTTTCCGGAGTCTGACCGCCCTCCGCGAGCGTCGGCGCGTCCATCGCACAACGGAATCCCACATCCGACCGTCCTTTGGCCGGATCGAGACCCGCCCGATAATCGACATCCACGACCGACTGGGAGAAGGATCCGCCGCGCACCAGTTTGCGATTGCAGTCAACCCGGCAGCGCTCGGTTTCGCTCGTGCGGAAACGGAGCAGTTCCTCGTCCTGGACGGACGAGCGAGCGAGCGCGAGGTCTTCTTCTTCCCCTGCCAGCGCCTCATCCACCGCCGATCGGCATTCCGCGATACAACTGTCGGGACTCTCCTCTCCCGCATACGGCTCGGCGTTCCACCATTCGCCCAACCATTCGCTGACGTTGGCGAAGAGGTTGACGATCGGGAAATCCTCGGGCGGCGTCGGGCCGTAATTTTTGTCAACCGCCGCCGGACCCCTGGCGTACAGGTCGTTCGTCTGACGGGTTCCCGTTATGTCTTTCGGCTCGCGGCCAAGCACGGTCTTGGCGGCAAAGGCCCACTCCGCTTCCGACGGCAGCCGCCTGGCGGCCCAGGAACAGTACGCCTCGGCGGCGTCCCAGGGAACCTGAACCATCGGCTTGACGGAATTCTCCTCGCTCAGTTCGGCCGTTTCCACGACGCCCTCAATCGCCGTGCAGGCGTTCTCCGCAACGCACGCCTGATACTGAGCCCGGTTGACTTCGGTCCGATCGAGATAGAAGGGATCGACGACCACCGTTCCGTCCGCGCCGTCGCTTAAACGCAGCGCGCCGCCACGGAAATAAGCCATTGCGCCGGGTTCGGAGCCAAGCCGGCGCCTTGGGGTGGCGTCTTTGCATGGCTTGGGATCGTTCGGGTCGGGCTGACAACCGCAAACGTTGATGCGGTATCGGCGCGGGAAGGTCTCTCCGCCGGCGTCCGTCCATCCTTTCACCGTCAAATAGAACGTACCTGGCTGCAACTGCTTGCCGTAGGAGAGGAAGTACCGGACCTGGTGATAAAGTTTCGTGGCGACGTCGTCGGGGTGTCCGGCGCGGAAAGCGAAGTGGAAAATGTCTTCCGGGCACGCCCCGTTCCGCGGGCAGCATTGGAACCAGTCGTTGCAGTATTGCCCGGACGGGCAGTCGGCGTTGTTGTAGCACTCGATCAGATCGGTGTCAGTGCAACTGCTGTATTCGTTGCAAACCTGATCGCAAACTTCATTTTCCGGTGCAGGATCCTCGCAGGTGCCTTTATTGTCGTCTTCCGCAGCGGCGTCGGGGACGGTGGCAAGCGACCGCGAGATCGTGAACGAATAGGATTCGATTGGGGAGGCCGCCAGGTAGTAGATGCACTGGCCGGTCGAAGGATCCCGCCTGTCGCAGCAGTAATTCTGATGGGCGTCGAAGCGCGCCTCATTGCCCATCACCGGGTCGATGAAGGTGAAGGTCGGCTTCGCGGCGTTCGGCTCTCCGACATTCCACTCTTCACCCGCGTCGAAGCCGGGATCCGTGTTGCAGTACACCTCAAGCTGGTCTACGTGCGGGTCGGCCAGGACGCAGGGACCGTCGATCTCCTTGCGCTCAAGCTTCACGTCGAACCAGGTTGTGCCGGACGCGTTGCCCGCCTGATCGCGGCTCTGGACGCCGAACTGGCTCCGGCCGAACGGGAAGTAGGGCGCGCTGTAGTAGCTCACCACGTAGGAGCCTCGTCCGTCATGCGGATAGGAGCCGGTCACGACTCCCGCCGTCCCGCCGGCGTAATCGTACGGATTCACCCGGTCGGTCGGGTTGCCGGGAATGACGATGTACTTGTATCCCGCAATCGGCGACTCCGTCGCGAGGTTGGCTGTCGAGGGGTCCCACTTGAATTTGAGCCGCGGCGTGAAAATCCACTGGCCGTTTTTGTTGGTGATCTCCGATTCGCCGGCGCTCGGATCCAGGGCGAACACCTGGAAACCGGTCAGCGCGGGATTCTGCCGATCGATGCCGAACATGCTGGTCACGGTCGGCCCGACCGGGATTAGGGTCGTGTTGGAACTGCCCTTCTCGCTGTAAACGTGCTGGTCGCGGGCGCGGCCACACCAGTAATATTTGCCTTCCGTCAGCGACGTGACGTCGATCGGCTTGGTGAGTTCGTAGTACTCGCGGTTCTGGGCGGCGCTGTAAAGCGTCTGCACGCTGTCCCACTGTTCGGTGGCCGGCAGCACGCGCTTGGTGTCGTCGCACAGCCCCGTGGCCGGCACGACGCCGCTGTGAACCGTGATGCGGAACTGCACCGTATCGCCCGGCGAGTTCGGATCGTTGACGCAGTTGTACCAGTTCGGCTTGTCGTCGAGATGCCACAGATCGCAAACGCCGAAGGCGTCGCAGATCGAGAACAGCCGCGTCAGGTATTGATGGTCCGGATCGACCGGGCTCTGAGCGGTGAAGTTGACCACGCCGCTGACGCCGGCCTTGCCCGCGTTGACCCAGCCGGAATTCGGCGGGTAATAAAGCGTATTCGGCGCATAGGGCGGATAGGACGTGTGGAATACGTCCTCGCAGGCGCCGAAGCGGTTGGTGACGAAATCGGAGAAGTTGCCTTCCAGATCCTCCAGCAGAATCTGCGCGCCGTAATCCTGATAAGCCCAGTAGGTGGGCTCGCCGACCTGCAGCTTCCACTTGAACGTCAAAACGACGTCGTTGCCCGACCAGCCGGCGGAAGACTGGGGGGCGAGCAGGAGCGTCACGCGTTCGTTGCCGAACTGGGAAGGCTGCTCCTCGCGGAATGTCCAGCCCGAGCCCTCGTCGTACTCCGCCACGAAGAAACCGCGCTGCATGACGCCGGCGTGGTCGAAATCGGCGTGCGGCGAGAGGCGCACGGCGACGTAATTCACGCTCGGGTAGGAGCCGCCGATGCTGTTCGCGTCGCGAACGGTGAAGGTCAGTTCCTGGATCGTCTGCCCGCCGCTGGTGCTCTGATCGGGCAGACCGTCGATCCGCGCCGCCCGCTGCTGGGAGATGCCGTCCTGAACGCCGTACTTGACCGCATAGGAGCCCGCGAGAACATACGGCGGCGAGGCGGTCTGGATCGGCGCCGAAAGCGGCGACCAGCCGGCGGCGGTCGTGTAGGGCCCATCGACCTGACCCGTGGAGATTTTGTCGCCGTTGCGCGCCATGGCCCGGAAACAGTAATAGGTGCTTTGGAAGAGTCCGGCGACGCTACGGGTCCGCGTGGCCTGCCAGCTCGATTCCTGGAAGAGGCCGACGTACTTGTCCGAGCGCACAAAACCAAAAGGTTCGCCCAACCCGCAGGAAGGCGCGTCGAGCGCGTTCCACATCGCCACGAGGTATTCCGTGCCGATGCGGTTGGTGGAATAGTCGGCGTCGAAACTGACTTTCAAGCCTTCGGTTTGCAGGATATTCTCGTTCACCGATTCCAGCGTGGTCAGGATGCGCGCCACGGGGCCCGTCTGCATGACGGCTGCGTTGGTGAAAAGTTCCACGCCGGGCATGCATTGATTGGCGCGCACGCAGTATTTCTGACCGCTGAAATCCTTGCAGCTCGTGAATGTGGTCTGCCCGGCCTTGTACTGCTCCTGGCACCACTGGTCGGGCGTGCAGGGGCTGCCGTTTTGGCAGGTCGGGCTCGCGTTGTCGCAAGAAAGTCCGCCGCGCGGATCGCCGCAGTAACTGTTCGTGTCGCAGGAACGAATGCGATAGGAGCGCAATTTGTTGGGCGAGAGATCGCCGCTCGTGTCCGAGGCCGAGCGCGGCGTCAGGCCGGTATGGTTGAAATCGCCCAGCAAATTGAAATCCGAATTGTTGCAAGGGCTGCCGCCCTCGACCAGATATTCAACCCGCGTGTGGTGGAAACCCATCGGATTCGTGGTTTCCATGGCGAAGACATCGAGCCGGTTCTGGTCAAGATAAATCTTCGTCGAGGGGCTGTTGGCGGACCTCGAGTAAACCTTGTACTGGTTCACCGCCTGGGTCAGGTAGCCGGTCGTCGGATAAAAGGTGACCGCTCGCCGCCAAAGGGTATCCGCGACTCCGTATGACGTTCCGCCCGACCATGCCATGGCGGGCGAGGTAGGCTCGATAGCCGCCGGGTAAACGATGCCGCTGGCCCAGTCCTGGAAGCGGAAATAGCGGGAGAAAAACAGCACCGACCCGAACGGGGCCGCCGTCGTGATTTTCTGCACGCCGAAATCGACTGCGCTCGTGAGATTGGCATAACCCGCCGCGAAACCGTCGTAAGAAACCGTAAAGCTCCGGGTAAGCGAATCGGAAGGGGCGCCCTGCTGCCACGCGGAGATGTTTCTCGGTTCGAAACCGGGAGCCTGCAACATGTTGCTCATGTTGCCTTGTCGATCGACGCCGACAGCCGTGAAAATGTAAGCCGTGCCGCGGTCGAGAGTCGCCGGGTCGTTCGGGAAGCTCGTCGAAGACGCGGGAATCGGCAACGTCAGATCGATGCGCGTCGGCCCGGCCGCGACGGCCAGCGAATTGGAAAACGTCGCCGTGATCGGACTGTCGAAATCCGTGGCGTCCGTGTCGGTCCAGGAGGTGACGGGGACGCCGGAGGAAGTCAGGAACGGCGCAATCAGGTAGTTGTCGATCTCGGCGGAGTTGGTCGGGCCCGATCCCGCCAGTTCGTTGACCACCCGGAAACCTTCCTTGCCGCCCGCATCGGCGATCGGATCGCCGGTGATTGAAGCGCGATTCAACGTCCAGTAGGGGACGCCATCGATGAAGCCGCGTACATCGTTGCCTTTGACGTACACCATCGCCTGATGCCAGACGTTCTGAGCAAGGGAGAACGCTACGGGGAAGGTGTCGTCGCCCGCACTGGTGCTCCAATAGAACTTGGACCAGTTTTGACCGCCGGAATATTCTCCGATCGCCCAACGGACGTAATGGTTCTTGAATTTGAAAATCGCCTCCACGCCATTCTGCGATCCGCCCGCTATCTTGCGGACATCGAAGGTAAGCACGTATCCGCCGGAAAAGTCATAGGCGGCGCCGGACAATCCGTTGAACGACACGCGGCAGGAAGGCGAAGCGCAGGAGGCCGCCAGCTTGCCGCCCGTCTTGGTGAAGGAACCGGCGGGCGTGACGAGCGCGGATCCCATGACGCCGCCGACGGTATAGCTGTCTTCGAAGCTGTCCCACTCGCCCTTCACCGGGCGATGGTCGGCGGGCGGCGCAACGCTCGGCCCAAGCTGCGACAAAACGCCGTTGGCCGAGCCACGACCGCGCAATACGAAATAATCGACGCGTTGCAGGCAGTAATTCTTGCCGGCGACGCTCTCGCAGGTGTCGTATCCCGTGGGGCAGTCGGAAAACGAGTTGCAGGCGCCGCCCGAGGCGTTGACGCAGAGTTTCTGGTTGCCGATGAGCGAGCACGCCGTGTTGAGGCCGCTCGGGCAATCGCTGACGGTGTTGCAGGGTCTGCCGCCCTGGGAATCGAAATCGGTGGAGGCGGGCCAGGAAATACTCATGTGGTGCTGGCCCGTATCGACAGGCGTAAGGGTCACCGGCCCCGGCACGGACGGAGGCGTTCGGTCGGACGTTAAAACGGAGTAGGACGAATCGGAGATGGCGGTGAAGCTGCCCTGACGGACTTTGACTCTCAACCGAAGCGCGGAGTTGTCCTCCGTGAAAAGATCGAAACCGCCCGAACCGCCGTACACGGAATGCTGCTGCCATACGCAGCATTGCGTATCGACGTCGCCCGTGCAGGCGTTGTTGGCGAGATACCAGCGGCCGTCGGAACCTTGTTCCGCAAAGCGATTGGTCGTCATATCCCAAAGACAGTAGTCGAGGCCGGCGACATTGCCGTTGGGGTTGATGGTCACATGCACTTTGCTGAGTTCGGAGTTGAGCGGCGAGGGCAGGAAAACGGCGCTGGAAATCAGAGGCCGCTGCAATTCGGCCACCCAAGGCCGGGTGGTGTCGATTCCCGGGAACATTCCCCAGCCGGGATTCAGGTCGAATTCCGTGACCTCGCCGCACATCGGCGCCGGCACGCGGCAGGTCCCGCCGCTCGGGCAGCAATACGTACCGCACGAAATCTGCCCGCCGCCGCAGGAGGCCGGGGGCAACGTCTCGTCGCAGGATTTCGCCGCCGGGCAGCAGTAAAACTCGTGGCAGACCTGGTCTCCGCCGCCGCACGAGATCTGCGCCTGGGCCGCCATGGGAAAGGCAAGAACGAACAGCGCGGTTGCCGCTAATGTCAGCAGAAGCTGCTTCGCTGAGAATCTCCCAACGGAAAGCCCTCTCATGTCGCTCTCCTTTTCGTCGATGCGCTCGACTATAAGGGCACGGCTTTCGCTCTTCAACATTCACACATCGGTTTGCTTGAGCCAGTTAGTCTAATCCCAATTCTCCTATGGAGCATATCATGAGTCCAATCCAATGGGTATCACTTTTTACGGACAAAGTGCATCGGAAAATCCAGCTCCGCTAAAAATGCGAACCCGTACAACATAATTATATATAAATATATGTAACTATAACGCCGTTATGGATCATCTCCCGTCTGCGAATACAGGCGGGTAGAAAATCCCAAGCCTCAAAATGGATTCTCGGAGACATCTGTCTTAGCAACAATTAGGAAGCCGCAGAGCCTTCCTGACTTCTCCTTTCCTTGCCAAGCCTCTTACGCTTTGCTAGCCTCCCGGCGGTAATAAGGAGGTTTCATTGTCGCTGACGCCTCGTTTCGACGGACTCATAGTAGGCGGGGGACATGCCGGCTGCGAGGCGGCGCTGGCGCTGGCCCGCCTGGGCTTTTCCGTCGCCCTGGTGACGTCGAACCCGGCGCGCATCGCCGAGATGTCGTGCAACCCCGCCATCGGCGGTACGGCCAAGGGACACCTGGTGCGGGAAATCGACGCCCTGGGCGGCGAGATGGGCCTCGCCGCCGACGAAACGGCGATCCAGTTCCGTCTTCTGAACACCCGCAAGGGCCCGGCGATCCGTTCCAGCCGCGTTCAGTCCGACATGGACCGTTACGCCGCCCGCCAGCAGGCGACGCTCGCCGCCACGCCCGGCCTCACGATTCTTCCGGGCATCGTGGACCGCCTGGAAACGAAAGACGGCGCGTTCGCCGCGGCGATTCTCGAATCCGGCGAACGGGTCGAAGCGAAAGGCGCGATCCTCACCACGGGGACCTTTCTGGACGCCGTGATGCACATCGGCTTCGAGCGCTTTCCCGGCGGACGCGTCAACGACCCGCCGGCGAAGGGCTTGTCCCGTTCGCTGGCGGAGCTTGGCTTCACCCTGGGCCGTTTGAAGACCGGCACCACGCCGCGCCTCGATGCGGCCTCGATCGATTTCGGCAAAACCGCCGAGCAGAAACCCGACCCCGTACCGATTCCTTTTTCCCGGCGCTCGCAGGGATACCGGCTGCCGCAACGTTCCTGCTTCATGACCTACACCGGCGAAGAGACGCATGCCGTCATCCGTTCCGGGCTCGACCGCTCGCCGCTCTTTACCGGCCGGATCGTCGGGCGCGGCCCGCGCTATTGCCCCTCCATCGAGGACAAAGTCGTCCGCTTCGCCGACAAACCGAGGCACCACATTTTCCTGGAGCCGGAAGGGATCGACCGCCATCGCATCTACCCGAACGGGCTTTCCACGAGCCTGCCCGTGGATATCCAGGAGGCGATGCTGCGCACGATTCCCGGCTTGGAGGATGCAAGGATCGTCCAGCCCGGCTACGCCGTGGAATACGACTACGTCCCGCCGACGCAGCTTCAGCCGAGCCTGGAAAGCAAACGGGTGAAAGGGCTGTATTTCGCCGGACAGGTAAACGGCACCTCCGGCTACGAGGAAGCCGCCGCGCAAGGGCTCATGGCCGGAATCAATCTGGCCCAGACGCTGCGCGGCCGCGAGCCGCTGGTGCTGCGCCGCGATCAGGCCTACATCGGCGTGCTCATCGACGACCTGGTGACGCTGGGCACGGAGGAACCGTATCGGATGTTCACCAGCCGCGCCGAGTTCCGGCTGCTGCTGCGCGAGGACAACGCCTATTTCCGGCTGACCGAAATCGGCCGCGCGGTGGGATTGGTGAGCGAACAGGAGGCCGAGGCGGTGCGGGCCGAGGCGCGGCGCATGAAGGACGAAATCGTCCGCGCGCGCAAGACGATCGTCTTTCCCTCGGACGCCCTGAACGCCGTGCTCGCAACGCATGGCTCGGACGCGCTCGCCGAAGCCACGCCTTTGGCGCGGCTCGTGAAACGGCCGGAACTGACGGCCGACGATCTCGCTTCCTTCGTCGAAGGCTGGGAGGATCTCGGAGCCGCGCTGCGCGCCCAGATCGAGGTGGCGCTGAAATACGAAGGCTACGTGTCGCGCCAGCAGCGCGCGGCGGAACGCCAGCGGCAACTGGAAGACCTCGTCATTCCCGATGGCTTCGATTATGGCGCCGTGGGCGGATTGAGCCGCGAGGTAAAAGAAAAGCTCGATGCCTTTCGTCCGCGCACGATCGGGCAGGCGGGCCGCATCTCGGGCGTGACGCCGGCCGCCGTGTCGCTCGTGCTCGTCGAACTCACCCGCCGCGGCCAGGGACGCCGGCGCACGCGCCACACTCAGCCATCAGGTGAAAATCCCCCAAACAATCAAAAAAGCTGAACCCCGTTTGGGCTACGCTGGGTGGCATAGCTTCACGCCGGCGAAGCTGGCGGGAAACTGTGCCGGAGCAAGCACAGCCTCCCGACCTTCAGTCGTGAGACTATGCCACCCCGGCATCGCCACTACACTCTCAAATGTGTGGAGCACGGTGCAACCGTGCTCCATCATGCGCACAACCTCCCGACCTCCGGTCGTGAGACTATGCCACCCGCCGGCTGCGCCGCCAATTGCCGCCCCCGCCAGGCTGTGCTACCTTAGCGTCATTTCACCAAGCGGGGCGAATGTCCTTCATGATCGACCGTCAATCCTGGATGCGCTTCATCCGCCTGGACCGGCAGCGGGAGTTGCTGAGTTCGCCCCGCGTGCGCCTGGCGGCGCTGGTTCTTGGTTGCACACTGATTGTCGCTTGGCAATTCGGTTTGCTGACCGCCGCCGCAACGCACGATCCTAAATGGCGCGTCACCAGCGCCACCGGGTTGCACAACGAAAACGAGTTCGTTTACTTTTACTACTATCTCGATTATTTCCCCGTCGCGACGACGACGCCGCCCACGGATTACTCCCGGGAGGGCGCGCGGCGGTTGATCGCGGAGCACGGCGAATCCCTGCAAAACGAATTCGGCCACACCATTCGTTCAGGAGACTGGGGACGGGTCTGGCTGTATCTGCCGCACGCCTGGATCACGGGAACCGCGCAATGGCCGAGCACCCGGACGGCCACCGGCCTTCTGTTCACCGCTTCGCTGCTGGCGTTGTACGTCGCTTTCTGGGCGCGCGGCCTGGCTTTGCTTGGGTTGCTCGGCGCGGCCTTGATCGGCTCGCACCCGTTGCAGCTTTACGAGGCCTACACGCGCGAGAACATCTTCTCCCTGCCGATCTCCGCCGCCGTGCTCATGCTGGCCCTGCACCTGCCCTTTCTGGATTCGCGCAAACCGAATCCGCGCCTGATTTGGCTGACGCCATTATTGGGAGGAGTTTTTCTCGCCACTTTGCGGCAAGTGCGGCTGGAATCGGCGCTGATCGTCGCATCCTGTTTTCTCGCCGCCCTGCTTGCGCCGAATCTGCGCTGCCGCGCTCGCGCCGCCCTCGCGGCCTTGCTGATAATGACGTTCGTGGCGACCAGCCTGTTCTGGAGCGATTACTTCGCTCGCAAACAAAACGAAGCGGAGTCCGTCGTGCGCCAAGCGGGCGGCCGCATTTTCCCCAACCCTTTCCTTCGCTATCACCATTTCTGGCAGCCTCTCTGGTGCGGCCTGGGGGATTTCGGCCAGGACAAGGGGTTTTCCTGGAACGATCGCGACATGGCGGCCTACGCCCGACCGATCATCGAAAACCGTTACGGCGAAAAACCGCCGGCGTGGAGCGGCGAGAACAACGTGTACGAAAACGACCCCTGGGACGCGGAAGGCCGTTTCTACCGCGTTATTTACGAACTGCCGCACATGGAAGAGGTGCTCCGGGACAATGTCGTCTCGACGATTTCCGCCGATCCGTCATGGTATGCGGGGATTTTGCTGAGTCGAATCGAACGAACGCTGAGCGAGGTCGCGCCTGTCGGACTGGCCGCCGGCGAACGGCATGCTCGCGCGTCCGTCGGAGGCTGGTGGGGGCTGGCCGCGCTCGGACTCGCCCTGTGGGGGCGCAGCCGCCTCGCGGCGGGGCTGCTGCTGTTCACGCTTCCCTTGGCGTTCACCTCGATTCTGATATACTCGGGCGGAGGCAATACCTATTATTCCATCTATCCCATGCTGGGCGCGGCGCTGGTTCTCGCCTGGCTTCTGGAGGGCGCACTATGGTGGATAGACCGCCGTCGCCGACGCCGCAAGGGCGAAGCGGCAAGCTGACGTTCTCCCTCGTCGTACCCGTTTTCAACGAAGCGGCCAACTTGCCGCGCTTCACCTCCGAGCTGTTCCCCGTTCTCGAAAGTTTAGGCGAATCCTTCGAGGTCGTCTTCGTCGATGACGGCAGCGCCGACGGCACGCTGGACTGGCTGAAAACCTTCTGCGCCCGCGAACGGCGGGCGAAAGTCATCAGCCTGTCGCGCAACTTCGGCCAGCAGGTGGCCTTGTCGGCGGGCATCGAGAAAGCCAGAGGTGAAGCCGTCGTCACCATCGACGCCGACAATCAGATCCCGCCTTCAGTCATTCCGCAACTCGCGGCCAAGTGGCGCGAGGGTTACGACCTCGTTTACACCGTGCGGCGGCGGCGCGCGCATGATCCCTCGTGGCGGCTGGCCGCTTCCTCGCTGTTCCACCGCGCCATCCGCCTGCTGTCCAAAACGGATCTGCCCGCCAACACAAGCGACTGCCGCCTGCTGGGACCGCGAGCCGTCCAGGCGTTGCGCAGCTTTAGCGAAAGTCACCGATACGTGCGCGGCCTGGTCGGCTGGATCGGCTTTCGACAGGCCGCGCTCGACATCGACGTCGAACCGCGCTACGCGGGACACTCCAGGCATTCCATCGGCAAGCTCATGCGTCTCGCCTTCGACGCCACCGCCGGATTCAGCAACGCGCCCTTGAAACTGGCCTTCGTTCTCGGCGTCCTGGGCGGCCTGGCGAGCCTGGCGCTGCTCTTCGACGTGATCTATGCGCGGCTGGTCCTGGACCGCGCCATCAGCGGCTGGGCGTCATTGATGACGGCGCTGGCGTTCTTCGGAAGCATCCAACTCATCACCCTCGGCATCCTCGGCGAGTATATCGGGCGGATCTACGAGGAAGTGAAGCGGCGTCCGCTGTATCTCATCAAGGAAGAAATCGGCATGGACGCGCCGCCTTCCGACGACGAACGGCCGATCGGAAACGACTGATCCGCATTCTCTCCCCTCTCAGGGATTGTACTGCTCCACCGTCAACGTATACGCCCCCACGCCGCTTGTGTCCGCCGTCTCGTAAGGCGCATCGACGACGATGAAATATATGGCGTTGGCCGGCGCCGTGAAAACGACGCCCTCCGAACCCCCGAAACCGAAATCGTCGGCGCCGATCAGGCAATGGGCGTAAAGGTCGCATTGCTCGACCACCAGCACGCCGGGGTCGTATTCGAGGCCGACGTTGGTGAGCTGCACGCGGATCGACTGGCCCTCCTGCATCGAGATCGCGTAGACGTCGTCGGGCGAGGTGAACGCCCAACCGGGGCACTGGTTCGGCTCGCTGATGATGTCCACGTCGTGGCTGGCGTCCGTCGTGTCGCCGTTGCGGGTGTACGGCAAGGTAAAGTACGTGCCGATCGTGAAATCCGCCGTACAGGACGTATCCGGCTCGCCCTCTTCGACGTCCTCGTCGCCGTCCGCGCCGCCGGTCAATTCCAGCGAGAGTCTGAAAGTTCCGCCGTTGCCCGCATCGCCGTTCAGGGTATCGACGACAACGTAGTACGTCCCGTCGGCAGGGACGGTGTAGGTCAGCGACTCGCCCTGCCCCGTCACGCCGTTGTCCACGCCCTCTTCACATGCGCCGTTCGCGCAGTCGCGGTAGACGAACAGGGCCGGATTCCAGCCGCCCACGTTGGTCAGGTTGGCCGTCAGTTCGTCGTCCTGCTGCAACGCGACGGCGTACAAGCGGTCGTTGCCGGGCATCTGACGCGACAGACAGCCGCTGACGACAAGCGTGTTGTCGGCGCTCGTCGTGCTGGCGTCTAAAGCGATCGGCAACTCGTTGCGCGAGATCGCCCGATCCGGCTGGCAAGCCGCGCCGCCGTCGTCGTCCGCCTCCTCCGCATCGTCGTCTATGTCCGCGTCGCCGTCCGGCCCGCCGCCGTCGATCGTCGCCGTCAGGAAGAAGCTGCCCGGCTGCCTGAAATCGACGGAATCGACGACAAGAAAATATTCTCCGCCAACCTGTGCAGTGTAGTCGAGTTGCTCGCCCAACTCCGGTCCGGCCGCGTTGATGGCGGCGAAGCAATTGCTCGGCAAATCCGTCCAGCCGCAAAGGTCCACCAGCAACAGGACCGGATCGAAGCCGATCACGCCGCTCAAACTCGCCGTCAGCCGGTCGCCGGCATCGAGATCGACACGGTAGACCAGGTCGCGTCCCGGCGATCCGCCTTCAAGACAGCCCAGCGCGTTCACCGAATTGTCCGCCAATGCAAGATCCCCCAGGGCGGTCCCTCCATCGGCGCCGAATTCCTCGTCGGCGGCGCAATCATGAGGGCAATCGTTCTCGTGCAGGCATCGGCCGCCCGCCAGCGTGGCGATGCAGCAACCGCGAGGGAAAAATCCGCATTGGGCGATGCTCGTGCAGACGCGCGAGCAGTAGGAATACGAGGTGTTCGGGAAACAGGCGTCGATCGGCAACGAGGGGAGACACTGCGGAAAGTTCGGCGTTTCCGGGGAGCCGCAGGCCTGGCCGTCGCTCGCCGTCTTTCCCGCCTCGCCGCAGGAGGCGGCCACATGGCAATAGGAACCCTGGAGCGCCGGGACTTCCAGGCAGCAGCCGCCCGGGAACAGCGCGCAATCCTCGGGAACGTCGCATTCGATGGAACAGGCCTTGATTCCTCTCGCCTCGTCGCCGAAGCAGCGGCCCGCGCCGCTTTCCAGGCTGCACTGCCAGTCGGCCTCGCAGGCGTCGCCCGGCGCAAGGGTTCCCGGCGGAGCAAGATCGACCGAAATCGCATAAGACGTGGAATCCGACGGGTTGCGCGAATCGACGACAATATAGTAGATGCCGGCCTGATCGGGGCGGAAATGAAGCTGGATCGACGGCGACGTGAAATCGTTGTATGCGCCGACGAGGCATTCGGCGGAAAGCTCGCAGTCGCCCACCACGTAAACAAACACTTCTCCGCCGCCTTGTACCGTCACTTCGACGAAGACGGTCATCGTCTCGTCCAGGGTCAGGGAATACGCCGCATCCGCGCCGGGGACGGTCCAATCGAAGCAGTCGGACTCGAAGGTGTTGTCCGCGCCGGCCAACGTGTGCGTCGCCTGATACGGAAACCCAGTGTGGATATTGGGATAATCGACGATGCAGGACCATCCTTCGTCGATGTCTCCATCCGTCGCATCACCGTCCGTTTCGTCGCCGTCCGTCGGCTGATCGCCGTCGGCCGCGTCGCCGTCGGTCGCGTCGCCATCGGTCGCGTCGTCATCCGTTACATCGACATCGCCGTCCGTCGGCAAGTCATCGTCGGTTGCGTCGCCGTCCGAGTCGTCGCCGTCCGTCGGCCGGTCTTCATCGCCATCGGTCGCATCGGCGTCGTCATCATCTTCCGCGGCGTCGCCGTCGGTCTGGGCGTCGGCGTCGGTTTCTTCGCCGTTCGAACTCCCTCCGCCGCAACCCGCAAACATCGCTACGCACCAAAGCATCAGTGCAAACAGGATCGTCGTTCTCGACATGACTTACTCCCGGCATCGAAGCCCAAGTGGAAATCCCTTTCCACTCAGCATAATTGAGCCCTCCCCCAGGGTCAAACTCTTTATCGTCCCGCGCCCTATGATTTCCATCCGTAAATCGCGGTAAATCGCGATCCTGCCTCAAACGCCTGACAGACGCCGGCGACTGTGCTATGAACCCAGAACAGCAAGCGCAGGGAGAAAAACGATGAGCGCCGTCAACCCCAGACCCGTCCGCGTCCTTCCCGAAGCGATCGCCAACCGCATCGCCGCCGGCGAGGTCGTCGAGCGTCCGGCGTCGGTGGTCAAGGAATTGCTCGAAAACGCCATCGACGCCGGAGCGGAAAAAATCGTCGTCGAGGTGGAGAAGGCGGGCAAGGCGAAAATCCGCGTCCTCGACGACGGCGGCGGCATGGACCGCGACGACGCGCGGCTCGCCGTGCAGCGCCACGCGACCAGCAAAATCACGGACGAGGGCGACCTCTTCAACATCCGCACCTTAGGTTTTCGCGGCGAGGCGCTGCCCTCGATCGCCTCCGTCTCGCTCTTCCGCCTGACTTCCCGCGCCGAGTCGCCCGTCGGCGTGCGCCTGCACATCGAAGGCGGGTCGCTCGTCGGCGAGGAGGAAGTCGCCTTTCCGCGCGGCACGGAAGTGGAGGTGCGCAACCTCTTCTACAATACGCCGGCCCGACAGAAGTTTCTCAAGTCCGACGCCGCCGAGGCGGCGGCGATCGCGGAAACCGTCGAACGCGTGGCCCTGGCCTGTCCGAAGCTGCGGCTGCGTTACGTCCACAACGGGCGCGAGATACTCAATCTCCAGGCGGCCGAGGATCTGTACGACCGCATCGCCGCCGTCCTGGGTTCCGCCGTCTACCCGAAACTGTTCCCGGCGAAGGGGCGGCGCGGCGCGCTGGCGCTCGACGGCATGATCGGCGCGCCGGACCTGACGCGCCCGAACCCGGGGCAGGTGCATTTGTTTCTCAACGGCCGGCCGATCCGCGACCGGCGGCTCGTGCATGCCCTCTCCTCGGCCTACGGGACGCTCTTGGACCCCGGCCGCTATCCGACGGCCGTGCTGATGCTGACGATGCCCGGCGATCGCGTGGACGTCAACGTCCATCCGGCGAAAAGCGAAGTGCGCTTCGTCGATCACGGCGAAGTCTACAGTTTCATCCACGAAACCGTGCGCGAGGCGCTCGGCCGCTCGCCGTGGCTGGGCGGAGCGGGGACGCCGGCCGGCTGGCGCGCGCCGGCGGCGGACGTTCCCGAGCGCGTCGCCGAGGCGATGCTGAAGTTCGAGGCGCAACATCGCCAGCAGCACAGCTTTCCCATCGCGGGCGGCTACCGCCCCATGCCGGGCGCGGCGCATGCCGAAGCCTTGCCGGCGGACGAACCGTCCTCGCCGCTTCCGACCGTGGAGGCAGGCGAGCCGCCGATGATCGGGTTTTTCTCCTCGCTTCCCGTGCTGGCGCAGCTTCGCAACACCTACATTCTCGTCAGCACGCCGCGCGGCCTGGGGATCATCGATCAACACGCGGCCCACGAGCGCATCAACTTCGAACGGCTCAAG
This sequence comes from Myxococcales bacterium, assembly GCA_003598065.1. Lineage (GTDB taxonomy): Bacteria > Myxococcota_A > SURF-8 > SURF-8 > SURF-8 > SURF-8. Next base: position 17,004 of record QZKR01000006.1, read on the forward strand.
GAGGCGCACGCGCGGGGCGGCGTCGCCAAGCAGATGCTGCTCTTTCCCGTGCGCCTCGACCTCGCGCCCCGGCAACTGGCCGTCCTGGAAGACGCCGCTCCGCATTTAAGCGGGCTGGGCTTCGAGGTGGAGCCGTTCGGCGGCGATTCCGTGCAGATCCGCGCCGTGCCGCAATTGCTGGCCGGGGCCGACGCCGCCGGGACTTTGCGCGACCTGCTGGACGATTACGCCGAGGCGGGCGGCAGCCGCGCCGGGGAGGCGGCCGTCGAGCACGTCCTCGCCACCGTCGCCTGCCATGCCTCGGTGCGCGCCAACGACGCGCTGAACTACGAACAGATGACGGCGCTGCTGCGGCGGATGGACGGAATCAGTTTCTCCGCCGCCTGTCCGCACGGCCGGCCGGTGTTCATCGAAATCACCGACGTGGAACTGGAGAAGCGCTTTGGGCGAATCAAGTAAGCCGAAACTCGTAGCCGTACAAGGCCCCACGGCGAGCGGCAAAAGCGGCTTCGCCATACGCCTGGCGCTGCGCTTCGACGGCGAGATCGTCAACGCCGACTCGTTGCAGCGGGTGCGGCATTTCGACATCGGCACGGCCAAGCCGACGCCGGAGGAGAGCGCGCGCATCGCGCATCATCTCTTCGATGCGATCGAACCCGCCGAACCCACCGACGCCGGGCGTTATCTGGCCGCCGCCCGGCCCGTAATCGCCGCCATCGCGGCGCGCGGCCGCGTGCCCGTGGTGGTGGGAGGGACCGGGCTCTACGTGCGGGCGCTGCTTTACGGTCTGGTGGCCCTGCCGCCGCGCAACGAAACCCTGCGTTCCGAATACGAGGCGATCCTCCGAACGCAAGGCCGCGAGGCGCTTGTCGAGCAGTTGCTTTTTCAGTGCCCCGACGCGCCGACGCACATCGACTGCCGGAATCCGGCGCGGGTCGTGCGCGCCCTGGAAGTGCTGGCGCTCACCGGCCAGCCCATCTGGAGATGGCAGGCGGAGCACCGTTTCGCCGAGCGGCCCTACGAGGCGTTTTCCATCGCGCTGAACCCCGATCCCGACGTCCTTGCCGAGCGCATCGCCCGCCGCAGCGAGCGCATGGTGGAAGCGGGATTGGTGGAGGAAGTGAAGGATCTGCTGCGACGTTTCCCCGACCGCTCGCTCAAGCCGTACGGCGCCATCGGCTACCGGCAGGTTCTGGAGTATCTCGGCGGCGGCCTTGCCTACGATGCTCTTGCCCCCGCGATCACCCGCGCCACCTGGCATTACGCGCGCAAGCAGCTTTCCTGGCTGCGCACGGAAAAAAATTTGCGCTGGATGCGGCCCGAAGAAGAATCGGCCGTCGCCGAGGAGATCGCCGCGTTTCTCGCCCGCGCCTGATTCCCGCGTTTTGGAGGCTTATAAAAGCGTCGCCTCGTCCGCCTTCCACTCGGCCACGAACTTGCGGATATCCTCGCGCTGCTTGGGCGAAAACGTCAGCCGATGATGGAAGAAGAGGTAGGCCAGAAGCCAGAAGGTGACGATCTCCCAGGTGATGAAAACGCCGGTGATCAGTCCGCCGACGATCGAAAACACCGTCGAGCTGGCGATGAAGAAATAGGACCATTTCAGGTAGGTCGGGGTGTGGCTGCCGTGATGGTTGGTGAACGGTATGAGGACGAAGTGCATGATCGACGAGTACGTCACGACGGCCAGGCCGAACCAGTACATCGGCTCGAAGGCGTGAACCATCGTCGTGTTGAAGTAGCCGACGAACAACAGCGCGGCGGCGGGGCGGGGGAAGCCCATCCAGGCGCCGTCGTAATGGATGCGCTTGACGTTGAAGCGCGCGAAGCGGATGCAGCCGGCCACCGTGGGCATGGCCGCGAAAAAGGAGGCGATATACCACGGCAGCGGGGTGAAGACGGACTGTTGCGTGTAGAAGCCGTAGATAAGAAACGACGGAGCGATGGAGTAGGCCACCAGATCGGCGACGTTGTCCAGTTCCTCGCCGAACTTGTTGAACTGGTGCGTCAGCCGCGCCACCACGCCGTCCATGACGTCGCAGAAATAGGCGGCGAGAATCGCCCAGCTTGCATAAGTCAGGTTGCCCTCGATGACGAACACGATGCAGTAGAAACCGCCCAGCACGTTGCCCAGCGTGACGTAATCCTTCGCCTTCAACAGCATGTTCAGCCTCTTGTCGATGGGACGATGTCAAAGCGAAAATCGCGGCTACCTTAGCAAGAGGAGGCGGCGGCTGTCAAAGGGAGAGTTATGCGAGCGGACGGCGAAAAAAGAGGCGCTCAATCGGCGAACTCCTCGCCGTAAAGCGAGTTCTGGTAGGCGCGGGTGATGCGGACCCGGACGAAGCGCCCCAGCCGGTCGGGCGGAGCTTTGAAATTGACGATCTTGTTGCAGCGCGTCCGGCCGCTCACCGCGCCGGCGTCGCGCTTGGAGAAATCCTCCACCAGAACCTCTCGCACCGAGCCCACGAGCTTTTCGTTGGCTTGCCGGGTGCAGGTTTTCTGGAGCGTTTGCAGTTCCTCCAGCCAGGCCATTTTCGTTTCTTTGGGCGCGGAGTCGTCGAACTGCGCGGCTTTCGTTCCGGGACGCGGCGAGTAGAGGAACATGTAAAGCGTGGCGTATTCCACGTCCCGGACAACGTTCAGCGTCTCCCGGAAATCCGCTTCCGTCTCGCCCGGGAAGCCGACGATGACGTCGCCCGAAAGGGCGAGGTCGGGCACGCGATGCTTCAGCTTCTCCACCAGCTTCCGGTAGTCCGCCTGCGTGTAGCCGCGCCGCATCGCCGCGAGCACGCGATCCGAACCGGCCTGGATCGGCAAGTGAAGGTATTCGCAAACTTTATCCAGGCGGGCGATGGCCTCGACGTGGCGGTCCGTCATCACCGCCGGATGGCTGGTGACGAAGCGCAGGCGTTCGATGCCCTCCACGGCGGCGACGGCTTCCAGAAGCGCCTCGAAGTCCGCGCCGTCCTTGAAATCCAGGCCGTAGGCGTTGATGTTCTGACCCAGCAGCGTCACTTCCCTCACGCCGCGCGAAGCCAGTTGGCGCGTTTCGGCGACGATCTCCGGCAACGGCCGGCTTTTTTCCCGGCCGCGCACGTGCGGGACGATGCAATAGGAACAGAAGTGATTGCAGCCTTTCTGGGCGGCGACGAAGGCGGTGACGGCGCCGCCTTGACCGAGACTTTCCAGGGGCGAGTGCGAATCGAGCGAAAAACCGCCGGACTGAAAACCCGTGACCGCGAGCCGCCGGCCGTCGCGGATATCCGCAAGATGGCGCGGCAAATGGGCTTCCGCGTCGGGGCCGAGCACCAGATCCAGAAACGGCGCATGGCTGAGAAGCTCGTCCTTCACCTGCTCGGCCACGCAGCCGGCGACAACGAGAATCAGTTCGGGTTTCCGCTGCTTGAGCGGCTTTAGGCGGCCGAGTTCGGCGAGCACCTTCTTTTGCGGCTTCTCGCGCACCGAACAGGTGTTGATGATGATGAGGTCGGCGTCGGCGGGATTTTCCACCTCGCGGTATTCCTCGGCCACCGACTCCTTCATCCGCCGGGAGTCGTATTGATTCATCTGGCAGCCGTGGGTGATGACGTAGATGCCTTTGCGTTCATCCATGCCTGGCCTCAATCGCCGGGCAGGATAGGAAGGACGTTCGGCGAAGTCAAGGCGTTTCGCGGTCTAGGGTTTTGGCGCAGGGGGCGGCGCAACGCCGGGAATTGACAATGTCAGATCCTTGAACGGATCTTTGTTGTCGTAGTAAAAACGGAAACGGTCGTTGAAGGCGGGCGGCGGCTCGTAGTCGAGGCGGCCGGAATCCCAGCTATCCTGCCACTTTTTCAGTTCGGCGGCCCAGAAGCGCAGCCGTTCGGCGTTTCGCTCACGCATCTGACGGGTGTCGGCTCCGAAGCTGTCCAGTTCGGCTTGCGTCAGGTAGGCGGAAAGATTGTCCGGGCGCGGCTTTTGGGCTTGCCGCAAAACGCGCAAGGCCAGGCGCGCTTCGGAAGCCCAGCGGTCGCCTTCGTTCAGCAATTGCTCATCCAGCCGATACCGCAATTGATTCGCGGCGATCACGCGGACGCGGATGTCGCTTTGCCGCGAAAGCTTTTCGGCGTCGGTCTGGGGCTGCTTCCGACGCGCTTCCGCCAGCCGTTCGTTCGCGGCTTCGAATTCCTTGGCGTAGTCGGCGCGGCCGCTTTCCCGGATGGCGTCGATGCTCGCCTGGGCCTTGGCAAGAGTGCGTTGCGCCGATTCGACGTTGAATTCCTGGGCGGGCATGCAGCTTGCCGCCGCCGCCGCTCCGAAAAGGAGCGCCCCCACGCGGAAGTCGTTCAGAAATCGCCGGATATGCCCGAACGTGCGGGAAAAGAGAACGGTCATTTCGGCGGAGTTTCGGGAAACGCGCTCAGCGCTTGTCCACGCGCTCGCGCAGTTCCTTGCCGACTTTGAAGAAAGGCAGCCGTTTCTCGGGCACGGAGATCACTTCGCCCGTGCGCGGATTGCGGCCGGAATAGGCGCCGTAGTGTTTGTTGACCAAACTGCCAAAGCCTCGGATTTCGATACGTTCGCCTTGAACCAGAGCATCCGACATGGAGTCGAAAATCAGGTTCACTACCAGTTCGGCCTTCTTCTTTGTGATGTTGGCGCGAACGGCAAGCTGTTCGATCAGCTCCGATTTATTCATCGATGCCTCCTGTCCCTCCGCGTATGCGAATGACGGCATTCTAAAAACAAGATTCCTTTTTGTCAAATAATTTTACGGCCATAGCGGGTTTCGTGTTTCCGGCCGGCGTTTGCCCCCGATTATCAGGGCCGCAAAGCCGGCGCCTCCCAACTCGCCGCGTGGCTCGTGTCTCTGCGTTTGGCGCCCCCAGCAGGACTCGAACCTGCGCAAACCAGGATTAGGAATCCTGTGCTCTATCCACCTGAGCTATGGGGGCGTTGTTGAAAATACTATGGTTTTCAACTCAGCAACCGATTGCCACGGGCGGCTTGTGCCCATTTTGTGCCCATCCTTCCGCATCGCTGCTCGCTTTCAGCACCGGCCCCATCACTTGCACCGCTTCACGCATCAATCCGGGGGCCAAATGGGAGTATCGTCGCGTCATGGCAAGGTCTTTATGCCCCAAGAGTTCCTGGACCGCAAGAAGATTCTGCCCGGCCATCACCAAATGGCTGGCGAAGGTGTGGCGCAGGTCGTGGAAACGCAGGCCCGCCAAACCTGCCTTTTCGCAGGCGCGCAACCAAGCCTTGCGCATCCTTGTTCCATAGGGCCGTCCGTCCTTGCGCGTGAGTACCAGCTCACTTACTGCATCCATCTGCCAGGAGCGAAGCGCCTCCTGCATCTCGCGGCAAAAGGGAATCTCACGGCGCGCGCCACTCTTGCTGTTCGTGACGTGGATAATCCCTGCGGTGAGGTTTACGTCCTCCCAGCGCAAGGCGAAAATTTCGCCCCGCCGCATGCCGGTGGCGAGCGCAAGCATCGCCGCCCGCTTCACTTCCGGCTCGCAGGCTGCGAGCAGTCGAGGGATCTCCTCTCGACTGAGGTAGCGCAAACGCCCTGGATTTTCCCGAAACCGGCGCACCCTGCGGACGGGATTGGCGGCGGCCAAGCCCCAATCCTCGGCGCGATGGAAAAGACCGCTCAAGCAAGCCAGATAGCGATTCACACGCGGCCCCGACAAACCCTTCTGGCGCAGCCGATGTTTGACCTGCTCGATGTGCCAGGGGGTAATCTTGCTTAGAGCCATGTCTCCGAAGTCCTGCAAAAGGTGGTTGAGCATACTCTCATCATTTTTCCAGGAACGCTTGTGCTCCCTCGCCCAAGTGTTGTAACGGTCGGCCATTTCGCTGAAGGTGGTCTTGGCCTCTTGGGGCAGCTTGTATTTTCCGGCCAAGACCTCGGCCTTGCGTTGAGTCAGCACCTGATCCGCCTGCCGTTTATTTGGACCGATCATCTCCCGCACCCGTTGCCCCTCGACGTAAAAGTCTATGAAGTAGTTAGGTCCTCGTTTTCGCACGCCCATTTTCTTTAGTCCCTCCTTCCTCGGGCGGGCGTCCAGGGCGCATTATGGCCCGTCCGAGAACGCGGCGTCAAGCGCGTCGGTTGCGCACCGGTTGCAGGTGGTTATCAACCCAACGCTCCAAGTCCTTGCGGCGGAAGAAGCGGCGACGGCCAAGGCGTACGCACGGGACGCGGCCCTGCCATGCCCAGGTGTGAAGCGTCGAAGCAGGAATGCCGAGAAAGGCCGCCGCTTGATCGAGGTCCATTAACAACGGCTCGGAAGAATGAGTGGTTTCGTCATTCATCGCCAACTTGCCTTCCTCATGAAAGCTCTTCCGACTCTGCGCTGTCTGCGGTATCGTTCTGCGCTATCTGCGGTGTTTCCATGACAAATTCTCCATTTATTCCGGCCTCTTGCGCACAGCGCAGACTCCGGAATCTTATATCATCCCCACCCTTCTCTGCGCTGTGCTCTGAAAGACAGCTTCCTGAAATGCATCCGCCTGGACCGGCCATTCGCTCAGCACGGCAAATCGCACCGCTGCCGCCACCAGCGGATATTCCATCATGGCGCCCCCCAACTCCTCGATGCGGTTTTGGTCGGGCACGACGACGAGCAGGCGCACCAATTCGCTGCCCTGGTACTCCTCCAACGCCCGGCTGTAAGGAATCAGTTTTTCCTTGATGAAGGTGGCGATGGACTCGGTCGCCCGGTCGGCCTCGACGGCGACGAGGCACGCCCGGGCTCCCTCGTCCCATCTGGCCAGCAGATCGGGTCTTACGCCTTGCCAGCTTACCTCGCGTTCCACGTTAAGGCTTACGCCTCGTCTCGCGGCCAAAGCGCAGAGCCGCGCGCCGATGCCGCCGGTCAGCGCGGCATGCTCCCACAATCTTTCCTCCGGCAAGGCGAACGGCTGTGCTGCTGCCTTGCCCTTCTTTTTCAGCTCCTCCCCACCCTGGCTTGTCAGATAGTACGCCAGCCGCTTACCCAGCTTCACGAACTCCAAGACACCCTCGTTGGCCAGGGTTTTCAGAAACTGCCGTCCATAGGCCGGCGAGCCGGGAAAGAAGATGTCGTCTAAATCCGCGAGCGGCACCAGCCCGCAGACGGCCAGGAGCCGCAGCACGAACAAACGCTTAGCCTGTCCTTGCAGCTTACCCAGGTCATATGGTTTCGCCGCCGGCCGAATCTGCGCTGTTCTCGCCGGCGACGATTTCGATTCTGCGGTGTGCCGCTCGTTGTTCTGCGCTATCCTTGTCGGCGGCGACGTTGGTTCTGCGGTATGCGCTTTTTCGTTCTGCACTATCGCCGCATACTCCGGCGCTACCGGCACGCCCTGCTTTTCCAGGGCATAGCGAATCAGTTCTGCGGTATGGTCGTTTTCCGGCGTCTTGAAATCCGGCGAGTAGACGCTGAAGACCTCGCCGTTCAAGCGCACCGCCGCCCGGCCGACCGGCAGGCGGTTCAACTCTTCCTCGCTAAACTCGTCGTGTAACTCCGCCTTGGCCGTTTTGGCGTCGCCGCTGCCTATACCCATCGCAAAGTAGACGAGCGCCGCTACGTTGGTGGAGAGAATCTTGCGGACGGTTGGCGGGATTGTTTCATAGCTCTGATTAATGAGCCCCAACGACATCCTAAACTTTGCAGTCTCAGTGAGCGTTCTGGTTATTAGGTCGGCGTTTTGCAGATTTAAAAACGCTCCGGCCTCATCCACGTAGCAATGGAAGATGTCGTTCTTCTCCTGCGGATTGCGCCGGAAGGCTTCCAACTGCAGCAACGCCAGCACGATGGAGCCGATGACCACGGCGCTGGCGTGCGGGATGTCGGCCAGGTCGCAGATGACAATCGGCTTGGCGTCAAGCAGCGACTTGCGCTCTCCCCTGAACAAGTTGAAGCCGTTTTCCTTGGCCGCGATCATCGGGCGGATAGACGAACGCGAGAACAACTGGAGCTTGTTGAGCGGCGCGGCGAAGGAATCCTTCGGAAGCTTGTCGAAGCCCAAAAGCTTTTCCCTGGTGTCTTCGTCGATAAGCCGGTTCGCCAGTTCGCTACGGAAATCTTTGTTTAAAATCACGCGCGCCAAGTCCAGGACGGTGTAGGTCGCGGACGGGTGCGGGTCTTGCAGCAGGGCGGTCGTGGCAATGTCGAGAATGTAGCTGGTGCGCGGGCCGATACTCTCGGCCGTGAAGGCGCGGCCCAGAATCTCTTTCAAGGTCTCGCAGACAAACTCAATGGCAAAGGCGTCCTTTCTCCCCAGGTCAAAGAGGTTCAGGGGAAACATCCAGCCTTGCGTGGCCATGAGGTGCGGCGAGATAAGGATGACGTCAGCCCAGCGCTCGCGGGGAATATGCGGCAAGATTCGCAAGGGCAGGTCGTGTTGGTCGATAAGCGCAATCCCCAGGCCGGTGGCGATGTCGCCGGCGGCGATGCGCGTTAGGGCGGTACTTTTTCCTGATTGACTCCGCCCGAATACGCAGCAGTGCTGGTTCCGCACCGTGTAAGGCAGAACCACGGGATAGGTCTTGCCCCGCAAGGTGTGGAAGCCGAGAATCCGCCCCGGTTCGTCCGTGCGGCCCACGCGCGCCGTCGCCACCTCCCGCACCAAGGCCCTCTCGATGCGGTAGTCGGGGGCCAAGGGCAGATGCCACAGGCCGGCCAATTCCGGCAAGGAGATGAGCGACAAGCCATCGCTTATGCCTTGCCGGCGTTCCAAGATCGCCTGCGCGGTTTTTTGGGCTTTCTTCCTTTTTAAGGGCACGGGCTGGAAATGGTTGAACGGTGCGTTGAGGACGCTCAACGAGCGGGTCAGCGCGGTCATCGTGAGTTTGTCCTGCCCCAGCAGGCGCAAGGCGAACAACGCCAACGGTTGGCTGAAACGCTCCTTTACCAGCCCCTGCCGGAAAGGCTCCATCAGCCGACCCAAGCCGTTTAGGGCGGCGAGAATATCCGTGGCCGTGCCCTGCCCGGAGTCCGGCAGAGGATGCACCAGCAGTTGAGCGAGAAACGGACCTGACTGAAAGGTCTTTAGCTTCTCCAAGACCAGCGTTACAGAATCCGCCGCGTCCCACTTCAAAGCAAAGGACAGCGGATACAGCGAACTCACAGGCAGCAGATAGGACAACAAACTCTCATCGCTCAGCCCCGACGAGCCGTTCCAGTTTTCAAGGCTCAAAATCTCGGTATTCAGATATGACCCGAACTGCGCCCGCAGGTTGGCTACGCATTCGGCGTCCTGGTCGTGAAAACCGACTTGAAATTGAATCTGCTCCTTTTGATCTTTGTAGATTTCAAGGGAAAAGGGTTCAGCAAACCCGCCCAGCAACGGCAGCATGTCGTCCGGCTTAATAATCGTCGATTCTTGCGGAGCCTGGATGACGGCCAGTTGGGTGCAGGGTGCATCTTGCCCAAATAGCAGTTTGAACCACTGAGAAAACGAAAACCGACCCGCCCGGCCGCCAAAGGCCGCCGCCCGGCGCAGGCGGTGACCATAATAGTTTTCTTGACTGCGCTTGTCGCGCGTTACCTTTGCGGTGACGGGCAGGTGGTTAGACATTCGCCAATCCCCGCCGTTCTTCGCGCCGATACGCCCACTTCCCGATGTTGCCGAAAACAAGGATGACGACCACGGGAAGGCCAAGCCAGCCATAGAAAGAAGCGCTTGTTGGCAGCGGCCGGCCCTCGGAGAAGTACAAGACCAGCATCGCGAGCAACGTCAAACTCGTCTGCGTCAGCACAACGCTGGCCGCCACGACCATGTGGCGGGAGACGGCGGGGAGAAGTACGATAGGAAAACGTAGCAGGATGCGCTCGGCGAGCCACACGCCGACGTGGTAGCTAGTGCGGACATATCCCTTCGTCAGCCACCAGAGTGCTTTGAACAGGAAAAAGAAGCGGCGAAAAATAACGGCCAAGAAAAGCAGGAGTACGAGTGCAATCAGCCACTCAGACGTTGCCCCGCTTGGCCAGCATTTCTCGACAAAGGCGACCAGGGCAGCACCCACAATCGCACCGACCACCAGTTTTTTCCCGAGCCTGGGCTGTCCAAAGATGAAAGCGACCGCTGCCGCCAGCAGCGCTAAGGAAGCCAGAGAACCGACGTATTGCAGCATGGCTTTCCTCCTTAGTTGGTGATGGTGAGCTTGGCTTCGGCGAAGAGCCGCTCGACGAATTCAAGCGCCTGCCTTCGCCGCTTCAAATTGCGGCCCGACGAGCCGGACAGAACGACGGTCACGTCCAGGTCGGCGAAAGGCTGGCCTTCAATGGGAGTCTTGTCTTTGTTCACTTCGAAGTCCGAGCTCACCACGAGTTGAATTGACTCGCCGCTTTTCCCGCGAAGCTGAAATTCGGCGGCGAGCATCAACAGGCTGGAAGTTATCGGCGAACAAGTTGTATCCGTTGCGGCCGCAACTCTTTCCTTGAGCGCCTTGGCCAGTTCGTCTTTTACCGTTTGCAGATGCTGCTTGTGCTGTGGCTGATTAATGGGTTTGATTTGATCACGGTAAACGGGCGTAAGGCCGTTGCATCCCAATAGGTAAACTTCAATTCCTTGCCCATAGCCTAGAGATGTGCGCTCCAACGTCCGTTCGGCCAACGCTTCGCGGTTGGCTGTATTCGTGATGTCCACTACCAGAACGGTAGTGCTATGTTCTTCCGTTGACGCCAGCTCTGCGCAGGCGACAAGGCAAAGGCCGATTAGCAGAACCACCATGTTTTTAATGTCCGGCCGAATCCAACGCCGGCGGGCCTGCTTTCCGGCCTCCAGTCCTTCGCGCCGATCAGCCTCGGCACGATTGAATGCTTGCCTTTCCTGAGCCGCAGATTCTTGATAGTCGTCGATTTCGCGCAGCAAGGCGTTACGTTCGGCTACAAGCTGGTTTTCCTGCTGCCGGGCCACCCGCACCGCGCCCCACGCTTCGGTGGCTTCGGTGTGAACAAAGTGGCAGACGGCGGCGGCCAGCATGCTCAAGGCCGTCAGCGCCGTGCGGATGAGAATGCCGGAAGTGGTGCCATCCCCCGCGCTACCAATCATGTAGCCGACACACGCGCCGATAAAAGCAGCGAAGATTGCCGCAATCGCCTTGCCGACAGTTTCGGGTTTGACCGCCCGCACGGCCCAGCCGACGCCCCACCCGCCGGCGGCGATGATCAGCGCCACGCCCAAGCCGACCAGAAAAATGAGCGCCTTGCTTTTGAAACTGTGAATGGCGTTGCTGATGATGGGGCCGAGAAGCAGACCGTCGAAGAGGGTTAGAATAATAATGATAATGAACCACGGCCAGGGTTTGGGCACATGGCCCGCCGCGAGTTCGCGGGAGATCCGCTCATCTCGCAGGCGCACGATGGGGTCTTTCAGCTTATCGGCCTCATCCCGCGCCTCGATAATCCGATGCGGAACAAAACCGTCGCCTTCGCCGGCGTCGAGATCGGGACTATGCAACGGACGGCGCAGGTCGCGAGATTCTTTGGCGGTTTTGCCGGGCTCTTCGTCCGACCCCAGGCCGTGGTTAAGCCCTTCATTGAACGCTTGAGAACTGTCTTTCCATTTGGTTTTCATGGACATCTCCTTTTAGCTTTCGTTCTTGGAGGATTGGGTTTGCCGAGCGCTGTTCTGAGATTTGAGATGCCGGAAGCGGCGAATCGCGATGTCGAGGTACTTCTCAGTAAAGTCAATACCGATAAACTGACGGCCGTTCTTGTAGGCGGCGATTCCGGTAGTGCCCGCACCGCAGAAGGGATCGAGCACGATGCCACCTTGTTTGGTGCTGGCAAAAATGACCCGTGTCAGAAGATCGAGCGGCTTTTGCGTCGGGTGATAGCCGAAAAATTTCTCTTTCTCGCTGGTTTTGGGAATGGCCCAGACGCTACCCATCTGTTCGCCGGCGGCGTGGAGTAGTTCGACCTCGTTGCTTGCTCCGCAATGAACGCAGGTGGTTTGCTTGCGGTAGTTCTTGCGCCAATCCCGCATCAAGTTGTGGTTGAAGAAATAGCGAGAGGCGGAAGATTTGGCCGCGAAGATTATGGTTTCGTGGTCGCCAACCAGATAGCGACGGGAACGATATTCCCCGAAGTCCGGCTTCCACCAGACGACTGTGCTCAACTGCTTGTAGCCCAACTTTTCCAATGCAAGGGCGCAGAGATGAACGGAGGAAGCCATGCCGCAAACCCAAATCGTCCCGTCGGGCTTGAGGACCCGACGGCAGGCGGAAAGCCACGCACGGTGAAATTCGTAATCCTTTTCCAGTCCCTCGCTTTGGTCCCACGCCGCTTTGCCGATGTGGTACGGCGGATCGCAGAAAGCCGTATCAGCGCTCTCGCTTGGAAGCTTGGCGAGCACGTTCAGACAATCGCCGTGGTAAAGCGTGAAGCCGGGCTCGCTAAAGTACGGGGTCAAGCTGGAAGCAGGTTGCTGAAGCATCACTTTATCTCCTTCAATTATTATATGGCGTTGCTCAATAAGATAAACGCCTGCAATAAAACGATGATAGTCTATATGTCTCGCAACTAAAATAAATTTTAATAATGTATTGTATTATATGTATTGTTTTTCATACCATATTTTTCATGGACTGATGGCCTTTCGAAAAAGGGAAAGAGGCAGGCCCAAAAAAATGGTTTGCCATTCCCGTGGAACTAGATATAGTGATGATGGTTTGGTTTTAACAATTGAGCGGAGGAGGTGCCGGCAAGAGCAAAGTAACCTGTCGCGAGACGAGTTCTGATAATCCTGCCATTATAAATCCTGCGTACCGAGACGTTGCATTTCTTGAACTAGAGTCGTACAAAAATTGCGTGTCTAAAATTGGGTGCTGTGGATTTGGAGCGCGGAAGGAGCGCCGCATGTTGGCTTATTCCGAATACGCGAGGGATTGCGACCACCGCACGAAAGCCACGCCGGAGGAGTGCAAGTGCTGCCTTGCGCCATCGCTTTCCCTGTCTCCTGCCCGCACCGCGTTTCATCATGATTGCTTGCGTCGATTTCTCCCGGCAGCCAACCTCGCGCCCTTTCCTGCACCATCGCGGTGCGACGAGTGTCGGGGGACGAAATTATCTATATTGAGTATAAACGCCGTTATCCAAGCCGAAGCCAACGAGAAGGGCGTTGAAATCGGCTGCCCACCCCCGAGGCCGAAAGCGCTGATTTTAAAATTTTCCGATGCCGAGCGCGGAGCCCGGCATTTTATTATCCCCGCGGTACTTCGCGGCACGGCGCAGCGCTTCCAAGCAATTAAAAGCCCCCAGCCAAGATTGGCTGGGGGTGCTGGGAAACGGCCTCCGCGTTGGGTGCTGAATTCTCTGTCCACTTGTCTCCGGTCTGCTCACAACAGTCCGGACAGGGTCAAGCGAGGGCCGGCCCACGATTCGGTTTTTTGCTTGTCTCTATGGCAATTGGCCAGTAGACGCGCCCGACAGAATGAGGTTTTTATGACTCGGCGCAAAACAAGCGAATTACGTGGCAAAAAATTTCATAACGATCTCGAAGTTGCAGTGGTCGTACTGGCGAATAGAATTTTTAAAGGAGATTCGGTGAAGCGCCTGAAAATTACCCGTAGAGAGGGTGGTGGCAACCTTACCGAGGCCACCGTCAATAACTTTCTGGAGCATGTCATAGCGCACTACGAATTTAATTTTTTGGTGCAATTTCTTGATGGACACGTTGGCGAAATCGTCTGGTACGAAGACTATTTATCGCGGCTCAAGGATTCGTACCCAGACCTCTATAACAAGATCGTAAAGTCTGGAAGAGTGAAAAAATGTCCCAACCAAATATTAGCACAGGAGTAATATTTGTCAAGCAGCGCGTGGCGCTCGCCTTGACCGAGTAGCCCTGCGCACTATTAAGGAAAACGCCGCTCCCGGTTTCGGGGGCGGCGTTTTTTTCAACATCCCAGGCGTCTTTGGGCATGAGTTGCTAGCGGCGGTCGAAAAGTGCGGCAGGGGGCGGTCGAATATCGCGGCGCCCGGGCCAAAAAAATATCCCGCCCCATGCGGGATGTCAAGCTCCTTC
>QZKR01000008.1 GCA_003598065.1 Myxococcales bacterium
GTCACTTACTTCCGCACGCTTTCCGAACAAAACATCAGCCTCATCAAAAAAAAGCATAGCTCCCGCCGCGCCGCCCGACGGCGGAAATGAGGCGGAACGCCTTTTACCAGACGTCGAAGCCGGGAAGGGCGGGTCCCTTCCCGGTTTTGTTTGACGCGGGAATCTGAACGGACGCGGGGGCGATGAACACCAAGCATTACGACGTCATCGTGTTCGGCGAAAATCTGGCCGGACTCGTCGCCGCCGCGCTTCTGGCGGCGCGCAAATACACGGTGCTGCTGGTGCGGCGCGTCGCCGGGCCGGAGCGCGATCTGTTCTTCGGCCAGAGCGCCGCGCGCGACCGGCTCGTCGTTCCCAACTGTTTCAACGCCCCCGTGCCGTCGGCCGTGCTGCGCGAACTGAATCTCGGCCATCGCGTCCGTTCGCTGTTCAAAACCGTCGCGCCGCTTTTTCAATACGTCGATCCCTCGCGCCGCATCAACGTCTGGGCCGAACGGACGCGGCTGGCGATGGAATTGCAGCGCGACTACGGCGCGGCGGCGCGGCCGGACGACGTGGGCGACCTTCTGTCGGCCCTGGAAGAGACGAATTATCAGTTCGACAAACTGCTCGTTCCCTCTCTGCCGTTTCATCCCGACGGCCTGCGGGAAAAATGGGAACTGGCGGGGCTGGTGAAGGAATTCGCCCGCTCGCTCGCCGAGATGGCGTCCCCCGCCGACCGGCTGGAGGCGCTCTGGACGGACACGCCGTTCGGCCGCCTCGTCCGGCGCGTCGAAGGCTTTTCCAGCGAAGCGGGCGACGGTTTCGACGCGCGCTTCGGCTGGCGGCGGGCCGGGCTGATGCTCCAGGAACTGCTTTACCGCGTGGGCGGCGAGGGCGTTGACGAACTGCTGATCGAAACCTTCGAGAAGCGCAGCGGCCACATCCTGGAACAGACGGCGCTGCAGGAACTGGACGTCGGCCGGAACGACTTCACCTTCCATGACGCGAAAAACACCTACACCGCGCAGTTCGTCGTCTGCGCCTTCGATTTTTTCCTTCTGCCGCAGCTTTTCCAGGACCGGAAGGCGGAGAAATTCGTTTCGCAGACGCTGGAGAGAGTCCGGCCCGCCCACGTCTGGCTCAAGGTGAGCTTCCTTACCGACGGCCAGCTCGTTCCCGAAGGGATGAGCTACAATCTTTTCTACGATCCGCCGGGCGCGGACGTTCCCTACTTTTTCGCCCGCGACCCCGCCGCGCCGGAGGATGCGGAAATGGAGCGCGTCGATCTGTTTTATCGCGCGCCGGCGGAGGCGGTGGGCGCGGAAGCCCTCGGCGCCATCCAGGGCGAGGCGATCGATCACGCCAAGGACCTGATGCCGTTCATGACCGAGCATTTGCGCAAGGTGTATCTGGAAAAACCCGCGCCGACCGCTCCCGAGGACAAGCTTGTCGCCCTGGCGGGACGGCGGATTCTTTATGCGACGCGCGGCGACGAGGGGCTGTTCAACGGCGCGCCCTATACGCTGCCGTTCAAAAACGCCTACCTCGCCGGACCGGAGGTGCTTCCCGAGCTGGGGATGGAAGGGGAGTTCATCGCCGGGTGGGCCGTGGCCCGGCAGATCGTCCGCAAGCAGCCGCGCAAGGACGACCTCCGGTAGAGCCTCTGCTATTTAAATGCTTTCTCGAAACCGCTCGTCGAACGGTATGTCTCGTCGAGCAGGTCGAACTCTATTCCGTCGGCGGGCCCAGCATTTCGAAGTAGCGCGCCATCCAGTAGGGAAGCAGAAAAGCCAGGCCGTCGTCCTCGGCGAGGCCGCCCAACGGCGTGGAGGTCTCCGCTTCGCCCCACTCGCAGGCGTAAGGATCGCCGTCCAGCCGCAACAGCTTGCGCTCGCCCGCCGGCAGCACCGCGTCCAGGCGCTGCGCGCCCGCCTCGCCCGAGAGGGCCGCGTCCTTGCGCCAGCAGGTGTCCAGCCGCCAATCGACCAGATCGACCGGCGTCTCGCGCAAGGCGCTGACGGCGGGGTTCAGGTCGAATTCGGAATGGGCGTAGACTCCGTAGACGAGGTTCGTCAGCGGCGAGGCCTCGGCCCGCTTCGCCTCCCACATCTCTTTCAGCGAGGCCATGTAGATCTCGCGGAAATCGACGACGTCGTCGTAACGCAGCAGAATCAGCGACGCGGCGAGCGCCAAGAGATCGGCCGCATAGTCGCCCCGGCGCGAGTCGCTCAAGGTTTTCTGGTGGCGCGTCGCCTCGGCGTAATGCGCCTCGTGGGCGCGTTCGATGTAGGCCGTCCAGAACGTCTCGTCGCCCGTCAGATGGTAGGCGGCGCGCAGAAGCGCCAAGAGCTCCAGGGCGCGCACGCCGCCCAGGCCCGCCTGACCCGCCGCGCCGGTGACCGCCGCCTCGCCCCAGTTGCCGTCCGTCGTCGGCAGGCCGTCGGTGTCGATAAGCCGCCAGTCGTGGTCGCGCAGGTGGACGGCGATGGAGTTGAGCGTGTCTTCGATCGCCCGCTTCTCCTCGGCGCCGGCCAGAAGATCGTAGAAGAAAGGATAGGCGACAAGATGGCCGACCAGGGCCGTCGGCCCGGGGTCGCCCTTCCAGTCGTAGTAATCGGAACGGCTCCATTCGCCCTGCGACGGATCGTCGAGCGGCCCCGCGCCGCGCGGCAGGATCGTCCGCGCCGGCAGGCCGGGGCGCGGCGTGGCGCGCAGGAGTTCGATCAGCATCTGAATCGACGCCGAGGCGTTGGCGCGGGCGTCTTCGCGTTCCGTCGGGTCGTCGGCGGCCAGGGCGCGGAAGGTTTCCGTCAGCGCGTAAAGGCCGGTCCAGAGCGCCTCGTCGTCGTTGGGGGCCACGGGGCAGGCGTCCGGCGAAACTCCGCAGGCGTCGATGTCGCCCGGGCCCGGCAAGGCCGCCGGGGCGACGAAGCCGCCCATGCGCAGATGGCGCCGGCGCAGCGCGTCGAGGTGGAGGTCGGCCTTGCGCTTCAGGGTCCAGTCCTCCAGCCACAGCCTTGTCGCGCCGTCGGCGTGGCCGATCCACACCCCGCCCTCGGCGTCGAAGCCGACGGCGACCGAGGGATCGTCAAGCAGCCAGCGGCGGCTCTGGAAAACGCGCCAGTGCAGCGCATTCGAATCGGGGTTGATCGTGAATGCGCCCTTCGCGCCCGCCGCCCAGAAAGTGAAGTCGGGGGCGACGGCGAGCTGGCGCACGTCGGCGTCGGGCAGGGAGCAGTCCTTGGCGTAAGCGTCGTCCGCCGCACAGGGGACGGGCAGAAGCGAGCGGAACGTGCGGCGCTTGTCGAGAATCTGCACGCCCTGGTCGGAGGCGACGATCACGTCCTTGCGATCGGCGCTTTCGTCCTCGAAGAAGCGCACGGAGCGCAGCGCGCCCTCGATGAGGCCCTCCGCCGGGGTGTAGACGGTCCATTGCCCGTCGCGAATGTGCAGCTCGAAGGTCCCTTCGGGGGTCTGCTTGACGACGGCGAAGCGGTCCGTTTCCGTGCCGTCCATGTCGATCACCCAGCCGGTCGGCCAGCCGCTCAGGGCGGTCTTCTTCACGCAGTCGGTGTTGTTGTATTCGTAAATGCCGCCGCTCGTGCCGATGTGGAGGATGCGCGAGGGCCCCTTGATCGCCAGGGCGTGGGGCGAGTCGGTCATGACGCAGTCTTTTTTGGACTCAATGATGTCGTTGAAGCGCAATGAGTAGAGGTACTCGCCGACCTTGTCGGTCAGGGCGAGAATGAACAGGGTGTTGTCGTAGCCGATCTCCAGATCGACGATCTCCATCTCCGTCACGCCGGCGGGATAGGGGACGCGGGCGAGCGTTTCGTTTTGCGAGTCCCAGCGGAACAGTCCGTTCTGCGCGCCGATGTACGCGCCGCCGGCGTACCAGGGGACGATTCTGCGGACGTTCTGCGGCGCGTCCTCGCCGCCGGTCGCCCCGAAAAAACGCCGTCGCCACTGCGGGTAGGGCGAATCGGCCGTCGCGTCGTTGACGTATTCGCCTTCCTCGTAACGGTCCCAGTCGGCCGTCTCGCCGCCGCCGTCGCCGTCGCCGTCGCCGACGTTGTCGCCATCGGTCTCGCGCTCCCACTCGGCGTATTCGACGTCGTCGTCGCCGTCGCCGTCGATGGGGACGCCGCCGCCGTCGTCCGAACAGCCGGCGATCGCGAGGAAAGCAACGCCGAGAACCGACCAAACCGCCGCATGTCGCCACGTCTGCATCGTCTGCGCTCCTTGGCCCAGGGTCATCCCTTCTTTTGTAGCACGAGCGGCCGGCTTTTCCAACGGCGGAACGCTTCCGTCGTGGTTTTTCGGGCGCAAAGCTACTTCCGGTTCACTTTCGAGAAAAGAGACGAAGAAGACTTCCGTTCGCCCTGAGTGCCGCCCGCAGGGCGGTGTATCGAAGGGCGATGATTTCTTCTCATCCGTCCCTCGATACGTTTTGCTTCGCAAAACACTCGGGACGAACGGTGTCCAGTGGATTCTACGATATTAGGCCCGAGCTATCGCTTTGGCCTTCGTCAGCCCCGCCCCGCGTCGCAGCGGTCTTTGCGGCGTTTGGTCATGACGATCTGCCAGAGCTGCGTTTTGCGCTCGCGGAAGCCGGCGGCGGTGTAAAGGAGATAGAACTCCCACATGCGCACGAAGGTCTGATTCAGCGGAAATTGGCCCTTGATGCGCTGGAAACGCTCGTGCCAGGCCATCAGCGTCCGGTCGTAGTCGGGGCCGAGGTTTTGCAGATCCTCGACGACGAGCCGTTTCTCCACCGCGCGGGCGATCTGGGCGATCGAGGGCAGGGCGCCGTTGGGGAAGATATAGGTCGTGATCCAGCGGTCGTTCAGCGCGTCCCGGGACTGGTTGGAGCCGATCGTCTGCAAGACGAAGACGCCGTCCTCGGCGAGCGCGCGGCCGCAGACGGCGAAAAAGTCGCCGTAGTTTTTCGGCCCGACGTGCTCCAGCATGCCGACGCAGACGATCCGGTCCCAGCGGCCCTTCAGGTCGCGCCAGCTCTGTTCGCGCGTCTCGAACGCCTCGCCCAGCCCTTCCGCCGCCGCGCGTCCGCGGCACCACCGGATCTGCTCGGTGGAGATGTTGACGCCGGTGACGCGCGCGCCGTACTCGCGCGCCAGAAAGCGGCCGAAGCCGCCCCAGCCGCAGCCGATGTCGAGAACGGCGTGGCCGGGCCTCAGTTCCAGCTTCTCGGCCAGAAGACGCATCTTGGCGAGCTGCGCTTCTTCCAGCGTCCGGGCGTCCTTCCAGACGGCGCAGGAATACTGCATCTGCGGGTCCAGCCAGGCGGCGAAGAAATCGTTGCCGAGGTTGTAATGGCCGACCGCCACTTCCAGTTCCCTGGACCGCCTTTGGCGGTTGGCGAGCGTCGCCAGGCCGACCAGCGCCTTGTTGCGCCAGGAGGAGAAGATTTTGCGCTTCTCGGAGGACGGCAGCGCGGCGAGCTTGCCCATCACGACATCGACCCGCGGCGCGTCCCATTTGCCCTGCATGTAGCTTTCGCCGATGCCGAGCATGCCCTTGGCGGCCCAGTCGGCCCACATCGTCCGGTCGCGGACGATCAGTTCGCGGCCGATCTCGATGCCGGCGCGGCGCGCCAGTTCCTCGATCAGCACGCCGGCCCGTTCGCCGAAGTAGGACGCCCTGGCCGGAACGGCGAGCGTCGCCGCCTGCGCCTCCATTCGACCCGATGGTTCTCCCATGCGGACCTCCCGTGCCGGCGAATTCCGCCGCGTATTTCGCATTTCTTTCGGTTTGCAGCCGTTACGACGAAACGGTTCGGAACCGAAGCTCCGGGCCTAAATAGATACCAACCGGGACAGGCTCGCGCGGCCCTTGACCGGACCGTTTGCCCAACAAGAAACAATTACAGGATAGCGATATTTTACTCGGATTTGACGTTCACGTCAACATCGGCGCGGAGGCGTTTTCGCCGTCCGTCGCGCGCCTTGCGCCCCAACCCCGCTTCGACTACACTCGGGCGGACTTTGCGCAGGAAGGATGCATGCCGGCCCCGATCCAGACCGCCAGCACCAAAGCCGATTTAAGGCTTCCCGAACCGTGGGCGACGCGCGCCCGGAAGGACGTTCCTCTGTCGCGCCATACCACCTTTCGCATCGGCGGGCCGGCGGCGCAACTGATCGAAATCGCCGCGCCTGCGGAACTTGGGCGGCTGGCGGCCGACCTCGCCGCCGCCAATGTCCCCTGGCGGCTCTTGGGCGGCGGCTCCAATGTCCTGGTCGCCGACGAAGGCTACGACGGCCTGGTGGTCGTCTTTCAGAGTCCGGCTTCCTCCATCCGCGTCGAAGGCGAGCGGATTATCGCCTCCGGCGGCGCGCCGTTCCACGACCTCGCCGTCGTCGGCGCGGCGGCGGCGCTGACGGGCATGGAATTCGCGGCCGGCATTCCCGGCACGGTGGGCGGCGCGATCTTCGGCAACGCCGGCGCTTTCGGCGAGCAGGTGGGCGACGTGCTGGAGTCCTTGGAATTGCTCGATCGTCAGGGACACGCGCGGACCGTCGGCCCCGAAGCCCTCGGCTTCGCCTACCGCCACAGCGCGCTGAAGGAAACGGGTGAAATCGTGCTTTCGGCGACGCTGCGTCTCAAGCGAGGCTCGCGCGAAGCGGCCGAACAACGCCTCGCGGAAATTCTCGCCCTGCGCGCGGCAAAGCATCCCGACTGGCGGCGCGAGCCCTGCGCCGGCTCTTTCTTCCGCAACCTCGCGCCCACCTCCGCCGCCTCGAAGCGGCAGGCGGCCGGAGCGTTTCTCGATCAGGCGGGGGCGAAGACAATGCGCGTCGGGGGGGCTTATGTTTACGCCAAGCACGCCAACATCATCTTGAACGACGGCGCGGCCACGGCCAGGGACGTGCTGGCGCTGGCCGAGCGGATGCGCGCCGCGGTGCGCGAGAGATTCGGCATCGATCTGCAACGGGAAGTGATCGTCTGGCCCGACGATCTGACCTAAGCCGGAGACGAAAGGACGCGCATGGAGTCGTTGACGCAGGCTTTTCAAGATGCTCTCGCCGGTTCGCCGGTTTACGCTTTCGCGCTGGTGGCCGTCGCCGGCGTCCTCACGAGTTTCACGCCCTGCGTCCTGCCGCTCTTCCCGGTGGCCGTGGGCACGATCACCGCCTCGGCGCGCAAGCGGGAGTTCATCGACGGCAAGCTCGTCGAAACCGTCACCAGCCGCGCCCGCGCCCTGGCCATGGGGCTCGTCTACGCGCTGGGCCTGGCGACGATGTTTTCGCTGTTGGGATTGTTCGCCGCGCTCTCCGGCAAGGCGATCTTCGGCCTTTTGGCCTCTTCGCCGGTCGCCTATCTCGTGATGGCGGCGATCATGCTCGCCCTGGCCTTGTGGATCTGGAAGGGCGACCGGCTCGACCCGAACGCCTACGTGCAGAACTGGGCCTTTAGGGGCGGCGAAAGCGCCGGGCCGCTGCGCCGCGCCATCCGCTGGTACGCCACCACCCAGGGCGGCGGCGCGGCCGGCACCTTCGCCTTCGGCTTTCTCTCCGGCATCCTCGCCGGACCCTGCACCGCGCCGGTGATCGCCGCCGTGCTCGCCTACGTGGCCCAGGTCGGCGCGGTCGCCTACGGCGTGGCGCTGATGTTCGTTTACGCCTCCGGCCTCGCCGCCCCGATGGTCGTGGCCGGAATGTCGGCGACCCTGGCTTCGCGGCTGAAAAAAAGCGGCCGTCTGGCCAAGGCCGTCAAGGGCCTCTTTCTCGCCCTTTTGCTCGTGGCGATGGTTTACTTTCTCCATCGCGCCGCCTACTTCGCAGGCCTTCTCAACAGCGCCGGAACGACGGCCGCGCCGGTGTACGCGATCGTCGATGTCCAGAAGGACGGCCCGCCGCCGGTCGAGGCGTTCCAGGCGGGGGCGACGCTGCCGGATTTCAGCTTCGAGACATGGCGCGACCCCGCCGCAAAAGAGGCGGCGCCGGACGCGCCCGAACGCCGGCGGCTTGCGGATCTGCGCGGCAAGATCGTCATCATGCCCTTCTGGGGCATCTGGTGCGCCGAGTGCGTGCGCGAAATTCCCGATCTCGTCGCGGCGGCGGAGAAACTCAAGGACCGCGCCGACGCGACGATCCTTTCGATCAACGTCCTCGACGATCCGGCGCGCGTGCCGGGTTTCACGGCCGCGAAGGGCATCGTTTATCCCGTAGCCATCGACGCCGACGGCAAGCTCGTGGAGCGGCTCGGCGCGGTGTCGTTCCCGCTCAACCTGATCCTCGACGCCCGGGGCAAGGTGATTTATTCGGGAAGCGCGTTTCCGAAGGACTGGGAGGCGCGCGTCCGGGAAGCGAAAGGAAAGGAGCCACGGCCGTGACGGCGTCGTCGAAACCTGCTGTCGCTTTTCCCGCCGGCGCGGTCCGCGGCCGGCTTGAAAAATCGCTCCCGCTCGCCCCGGCGGCGACGGTCGGCGGCTATCCGCTCGCCGTCGCCGGCGTTGCGCAGGGCCTGCTGGTCGCCTGGCCGCAGGCGGTGGGCCTCTACGATCCGCGGGACGGCCGCGAGATCGCCCTCTGGCCGCCGCGGCCCGATCCGGCGCGCGCTTTCGCCGCGCCGCCCGTCTTCCATTCCGGCGGGCCGGTGGTCGTCGATCCCGTCGGCCCGCGGATCGTCTGGCTGTACGCGGCGACGCTCGCCGAACGGGCGAGCCTCGACCTCTCGACCTTGGAACTGGCCGGCCTGCGCTCCGAGGGGCGGCGCGTTTCCGCCTTCACCGTCATCGAGAACGGCGACGTTTTCGCCGTCGTCACCGGCCCGACGAACGGCAAATTCCACACCGTGCTGGCGCTTTTCGCGCCCGACGGCCGGCACGAGTCGAGCGACTGGCTTTCCATCGAACCGCCGCGCTCCATCGTCTATCTGGAGAGCGGCATCTACGTGGCGCTGCAGAACGCCGTGCTGCGCTTCCCCGTGGAAGCTTTGGAAGACGAAACGGTCGTGCGCGCCGAACTGGACGACGTGGTGGACCGTCTCTGGCCCTCGCCGGACGGGCGTTTCCTCATCGCCACGGGCGACGGGTCGCGGCAGATCCATCTCTTCCGCCTCGATCCGGCGGGCGAGCCGCCCATGCAGCGCGTCCTCGCCGGCGCCTATGCGCCGAAAACGGAGCAGTCGCCGGAAGGCTGGCGTTTCTGGAACCTCGATACGCCGCCGATCCCCGATCCCGCGCCGCTTCTGCATCCGGCCGTGGCCTGGGACGAGACGTCGCGCTTCGCCGTCGTCGGCGATCAGAACGGCGTCGCCGCGCTCATCGAGCCCAACGCCCCCACGGCGGCGAAAATCATGCTCGAAGCGGGCATCGCCTTCTTTCCCTGGGATACGTCCCCGCCCAACGGCATTCAGATCGTCAACCGCACGAACGCGGCGCGCCTGCTTCTGGACTGGGATTTCGAAGCGTCCTTGGCGCTCGCCGCGGAAGCGGAAGCGTCGGAGGCGCGGCCGGCGAAGCAGGAGAATATCCCCGCAACGGAACCGCCGGGCGCAACGCGGCCCTTATGGTTTTATGCGGCGCTCGCCTTGATCGGCGCGGCGGCCGCTTATGTCGGCGTATGGCTGTTGTCGCGCTGAAAACGGGCGGGGTCGGCTAATCGAGCCCCACCACCTTGAACTGGTCGCCGATCTTGCGGACGATCAGATAGATCGTGGCCGGCAAAAGCACTTTATCCAACGCGTCCGGCAGCGTGTTGGCGATCACCAGGTAATCGCCGGGCTGCATGAACTTCACGATGTCCTGCGGTTCGGCGGCGAAGCCCCAGACGGGGATGTTGGAGCGCATCTGCTCCTCGCTCAACACGAACATCATCGTCGGCGACAGCGAGTCGAAGGCGTCGTCGAGCGCGAGCTGCTTGAAGTCCTGAGCGGCGAATTCCTTGTCGATGCGTTTGGCGAGATCGTCTTTCGTGGCCTGCGGCTTCTTGCGCTGCAAGGTCAGCGACCCCATCGTGATCTGGTCGTTGAAGTAGCTCAAGAACTTTTCCTTGTCCTCGGCGAAATAGGCGGCCATCACATTTTTGAAGAGCGCCTTGAGGTCGTCGCGCAACAAGAGGCCCACCGACGGCACGGGCGCTTTCTTGGGCCCGATGCCTTTCAGGAGGGCGGTGGCTTCGTCGGCGGCGAGCGGCCGGGAGAAGAAGACGGTCAGGACGACGATGGCGGAGAGCAACGCGGCAATGGAACGCATGGCTACCTCTCGGAAGGGATGAAGAGAAAGAACGACGATGACGAAATTTTCTAGCAAAGCGGCGGCGAGGCGTCAATCGAAAATCCCCGCCGCGGTGCATTATTTTCCTAGGCCGAAGCTTTTAGGCCTTCTCGACGCTCCGATTTGCTTTGCTTGTGGGCGTACATTTTTTTGTCCGCCTCTTCCATGAGTTCCTCAAAATTGCGGGGATCGGGCGTCGTGGCGCTTCCCAGGCTGAACGAGAGGGGCACGGGGATCGTCTTCTCCCCGCTCTCGTTCCATTCCTCGACCGCCTCAAGCAGGCGCCTCTCCAAAAAACGGCACTGGGGTTCGTCCGTCCCGTTCATGATC
The DNA here is from genome assembly GCA_003598065.1 of Myxococcales bacterium. GTDB lineage: Bacteria > Myxococcota_A > SURF-8 > SURF-8 > SURF-8 > SURF-8. The sequence continues at coordinate 10,550 of QZKR01000008.1, forward strand.
AGCAAAAACTCGTCGCCGCCCAGCCGGAAAAGGAGATCCGAGGCCCGCGTCTGTTTTTGGAGAAAAGCGCCGAACGCTTTGAGAATTTCATCGCCGGTCAGGTGCCCGTAGGCGTCGTTCACCGATTTGAAATTGTCGAGATCGAAAACGATGATCGACAGCGGGGCCGATCGCCGTCTGGCGGCTTCAATCTCCCGTCCCTCGATGAAACCCAGGTAATTGCGATTGTAGAGTCCGGTAAGATGGTCCTTGATCGCCAGTTCCCTGATGTATTTGGTTTTGTCCCCGAGATGTTTGATGACGATGCCGATGTTTTCGTATACGGAATTGATCGTCGTATCCGTGAACTGTCTGAAGATTCTGCAATTGAAGCACGACTTGTATTTCTGCGCGAAGGCGCCCTGGGGCTTCCCGCCGCACAGCGTGCCGGCGACAAGCCAACACCGGTAATCCTGACTTTCATAGCAAGGGCAGTCCATCTGCTTGCACTTCAACTCAACACGGCATTTGAGAGTCTCGGGCTGGTCTCCTCTCGGCAAAATATCGAACTCGCGCTCCTCTTCGAGTTCGTGGAACTCCAGCGTAGAAAGGATGAACCCTTTAAGCATTTCGTCGAGTTTCTGAAGAAACGACAACTCGTTCTCGTTCACCATCATGCTCTTCCCCATCCCAAGGCGTCGGCCATAGGGCCGTCCCTCATGGTATCGGCCGACCGTCGTTTATCTTGAGTTTGAAAATGGCGATTTCTGGCAGGCGAATACCCGGGCAGGCAAAGAAAAAATCGAAGCAAAAGAGGTCTCTATGCCGCCGCGACGCGATTGCGGCCGGCCTGCTTGGCCTTGTACAAGGCGCGGTCGGCAGCCGCCAGAACCTGGGCCGGCGTTTTTTCCGCACCGACCGGCTCGGCCACGCCGAAGGAGACAGTGACCGTTGTCTGGCGCGACTTCGGCCGGCGCTTCGCCCGCCGCCGGAGAACCAGCGGCGTTGCGGCGATCTCGCGGCGCACTTCCTCCAGCGCCCGGGCCGCCGCCTCCGCCGTCATCCCCGGCATGACGATGGCGAATTCCTCGCCGCCGTAACGGAAAACGGTCCCCGGCGCATTGCGCCGCAGCAGCTTGGCCACCAGCCGCAGCACGTCGTCGCCCGTTTCGTGGCCGTAGGTGTCGTTGAAGCGCTTGAAGCGGTCCACGTCGGCCATCGCCAGGGCGTACTGGCCGGTGAGTTTGGATAAGGTTTCCTCCAGGGCCCGCCGCCCCAAGAGGCCGGTGAGCGGGTCCTCGTAGGCCCGCCCCCAGGACAGCAGGTAGACCGTCCAGAGCAGCGCCAGCCCGGCGGCGATGAAGGCCAGCGGCAGTTGCGCCGGCAGGGAACGGTCCAGGCCGATCGTTGCGGCGACGATCGCGGCGGCGAAGGCGGGGGCGATGATCGGGTATTCCGTGCCGCGCAGCCTCGCCAGCGCCGCGACGGCCAGCGCCGCGACCAGCGCGGCGAAATACGGCGTGGCCGTGCCCGGCGCGGGATGGTAAAGCCAGTCCGGCCCCGGCGCGGCGCGCAACACGTCGGCCGCCGCACGGTCGAGGATGGAGAGCAAGAGCAGCGGTAAAATCGCCACGGCGAGGCGCGCCAGACCGAAGCGGTTGGCCAGGCCGCGTTCGCGCAGGTAGGTCAGAAAAAGCGTCACCAGGGCGAAAAGCGGGGCCAGCAGCCGCGCCGCCGCCGGCGTCAGGGCGGGCGCGGGCCAGCCGGCCATGGCGTAGGCCCCCAGGAGCAGGCCGGCGAGCAGCATGACGCGCACCTGGTTGAACAAGAGGGCGGGGACGACGGGCAGCACGAGCGCGGCGACGACGAGCGCCGAGAGCGGCGACAGGCCCAGCGGTTCGGCGGCGCGGGCGTCCCAGCGGACGAGTTCGGCGCCATGGGTCCGCGCGACGGCCAGGGCGAGGATGACCAGGGAGAAGGGGACAAGGATGTGCAGGGCCTTGCGCATCGGGGCTCCATGCTGTCGCGCGCGATGTCGTACCGAGGGGTTGATTTTACCGCAGGAGCGGGGAAAAGCCTATTCAATGCCCCCGCCCGCCGGCGCAGCAGCCAGGCGGCCCTTGACGCTCTTTGCCGCGCATGCTAACAAAACGCGATGGCAACACCCCTTTAGGCGGAGGAGACGACCATGGGAGCCCAACTGCCGAAAAAGCTAGCCGAAGCCGACTTCGACCGCACGCTGGCGAAAAGCGGCCTGACGCGCGTCCACCAAGGCAAGGTGCGCGACACCTATCTGTCGCCGCGCCATCCCGAGCTGATGCTGCTGGTCGCCACGGACCGCTTGAGCATCTTCGACTTCGTGCTGCCGGCGCTCGTGCCGCAGAAGGGCGAAGTCCTGACCGCGCTGACCGTGTTCTGGCTCGCCGACGTCCTGAAGGACGCGGCGCACCACCTGGAGGCCTACGGCGCGGGTCTCGACGCCTTCCTGCCCTCCGCGCTTTGCGGCCTGCCCGATCTCCAGACGCGGGGCATGATCGTCCGCCGCTTGGCGATGATCCCCGTCGAATGCGTCGTGCGCGGCTACCTCACCGGCTCCGGCTGGAGCGCCTACCAGCGCGCGGTCGAGGTCTGCGGTCATCGGCTGCCCACCGGCCTGCACGACGGCTCGCGGCTGCCCGAGCCGATCTTCACGCCCACCACCAAGGCCGAGGTCGGCCACGACGAGCACGTCTCCTACGTGGACGTGCGCGCCAGGTTCGGCCGGGGTCTGGAGGAGGCGTCGCTGTCGATCTACCGCCAGATCCACGATTACGCCGCCGGCCGCGGCATCATCCTCGCCGACACGAAATTCGAATTCGGCGAAGGGCTGGTGCTGGGCGACGAGGTGGCGACGCCCGATTCCTCGCGCTTCTGGGACAAGGGCGAGTGGGAAGAGGCGGCGCAGCGCCAGAAATCGCCCTCCGGCTACGACAAGCAGCCGGTGCGCGAATGGGGCAAGACGGTGGCGACGCCGTTCTCCGCGGCCGGCCAGGCGATCATGGGCATCGACAAGCTGGACACGGAGGAAGCGGCGCAGCGCGACTTCGTCCACGGCCTGAACGTTCCCGCCGACGTGACGCGCGCCACGGCGGATCGCTATTTAAGCATCTTCGAGCGGCTCACCGGCCAGACGCTCGCCGCCTTCCAGGCGGCGCGGATGGACGTGAAGCGCTGAGGCCGTTTCCGAAAAACACCAGAAGGCTTGAGGGGAATAATGTAGGGGCGGATGCAGCGTAGCGGAATCCGCCCGTTTTTTTCGGGAGGATTCCGCGCCTCCGGCGCTTCATCCTCCCCTACGCGCTTTTAGAGTTAGAGTATGCAGCGGCGATGCCAAGCGGTGTGCCATGCTTGGAGCTAGCGACAAGCATGCGTCCGTTGCCGTAAGATTCCATAGACATGCTTGTCGAGGACTCCAAGCATGCCACGCCCTTATGAATTATAAACGTGTGGAGCACAGTACAACCGTGCTCCATCTTGGGGCGAGAGAAAAAAGCTTGGAGCAGGTTGGAAAACCTGCTCCAACACGAGACATGGCGCGCAACGCGTTGACGCTCCGCTAAGCGAAATACGCCACCGCGTTCTGGAAGACGATCCGCCCCAGGCCCTCCTCGGGCACGGGCTGGCCGGCGCGGCGCAGGCGGTCGGCCTCGGCCGTCCAGCGCGGATGATTGGTGAAGTAGAGGAAGCGCTCGGGATGCGGCATCAGGCCGAAGACGCGGCCGGTGGCGTCGCAGACGCCGGCGATGTCGCGCGGCGAACCGTTGGGGTTGGCGGGAAACGCGCCGCCGGCCGGCGCGCCGTCGGCCGCGACGTAGCGCAGCGCCACCTGCCCCTGCGCCTCCAGGCGGTCGAGCACCGCGTCCGGGGCGTAGAACTTGCCCTCGCCGTGCGCCACCGGGACATAGAGCCGGTCCACGCCGCGCGTGAAGACGCAAGGGCTCGTTTCGGCCTTCAGCCACACCCAGCGATCCTCGTAACGGTTCGAGTCGTTGTAGGTGAGCGTCGTCGCCTGACTTTCCATCAGCCGCGCCTCGGGCGTGATCAAGCCCATCTTCACCATCACCTGAAAGCCGTTGCAGACGCCGATGACGAGCTTGTCGGCGTCCAAGAAACGCCGCATCGGTTCGCGCAGGTGGGTGGCGAATTTGTTGGCCAGCACGCGCCCGGCGGCGATGTCGTCGCCGAAGGAGAAACCGCCGGGAAAGGCGATGATCTGATAGGCGGCGAGCCGTTCGGGCGCGTCGATCAGGTCGTTGACGTGGACGCGCTCGGCCTTTGCGCCGGCGAGGCCGAAGGCATGCTGCGTTTCGTGGTCGCAGTTGACGCCGTAGCCGGTAAGCACCAAAACGTTCGGGGCGGTCATGACAGCCTCACCAATCGAGCGTTTGCTTGTAGGCGCGTTTCATCTCGGCGACGTGCAGGCCGGCGACGGGCCGCTTGCCCTGCCGCAAAAACAGCACCGGCTCGGCGGTCGCTTCGCCGACGCGGGCCATGGGCAGGCCGGCGAACAGCGCCTCGAAGGCGGCGGCGTGCTTCGGCCAGACGGTCAGCACGAGCCGGCCCTGGGACTCGGAAAACAGCCGCGCGATGAGGTCGGGCGCGCCCTGGGCCGGCAGACGGTCGAGATCCACGTCGAGGCCCAGACCGCCGGCCATGGCCGTTTTGGCGAGCGCGGCGGCCAGTCCGCCCAGGTGCACGCTCGCCGCCGAGGCGACCAGCCCCTCGCGGATCGCCTGGGCCACGGCGGCGTAAAGGCGGCGATTCGGATCGACATCGACCTGCGGAACCTTGCGGCCGACAAACGGCTTGCCTTCGGTCCGTTCGCCGAGCAGCCGGTAATATTCCGAGCCGCCCAGTTCGTCGCGGGTCCAGCCGGCGACGTAGACGAAATCGCCGGCGGCCTTGGCGTCCAGCGTCACGGCGCGGCGCACGTCGGGGATGAAACCGACCGAGGAAATCAGAATCGTCGGCGGCACGGAGATGCACACCGACTTTCCGGCCGCGTCGTAACCCTTGAAGTCGTTGAACATCGAATCCTTGCCGGAGACGAAGGGGGCGCGATAGGCGACGGCGAGGTCGTAGCAGGCCTGCGCCGTCCGTTTCAGCTGTCCGAGCCGCTCCGGCTCGTTGGATGAGCACCAGCAGAAATTGTCCAACAGCGCGATGCGCGAGGGGTCCGCGCCGACGGCGATCTGGTTGCGCAGCGCCGTATCGATCGCCGCCGCCGCCATCGCGTAGGGGTCGATGTCGCCGTAGGACGGATAGAGCGCCGAGGAGAGCGCGATGCCGCTCTTCAGATCCAGCACGGGCTTGAGCACCGTCGCGTCCGAATGGACGTCGAGATCGACGCCGATAAGCGGCTTGACGACCGAGCCGCCCTGGACCTCGTGGTCGTATTGGCGGACCACGTATTCCTTCGAGCAGACGTTGAGCTGCGACAGGAGGCCCAGCACGTCGGCGGCGACGTCGGGCGCGGCCGGCCGGGCGGGTTCGGGATGGAGCGGCGGCGTCCAGGCGCTGCGCAGGTTTCTTTTCGGCAGGCCGTCGTGCAGGAAATGCAGATCCACGTCCATCACCCGCTCGCCGCCGAAGCGGACGACGGCGCGGCCGTTCGCCGTGAAGCGGCCGATCACCGTGGCCTCCACGTCGCGCCGGCGCATCAGATCCAGGAAGGCGTCGAGCGTTTCCGGGGCGACGGCGTAGGTCATGCGCTCCTGGCTCTCCGAGATCCAGATTTCATTGGGGGCCAGGCCGGCGTACTTGATCGGCACCTTGTCGAGCTCGACCTCGCAGCCGCCCGATTCGCGCGCCATTTCGCACACCGAGCAGGAGAGGCCGCCCGCGCCGTTGTCGGTGACGGAACGGTAGAGGCCGAGGTCGCGCGCCTCCAGCTGCGCGTCGGCCAGCTTTTTCTGGGTGATCGGGTCGCCGATCTGCACCGCGCCGGTGGGCGAGCCGGCGTGCAGGGACTCGGAGGAGAAGGTCGCGCCGTGGATGCCGTCGGCGCCGACGCGGCCGCCGGCCATGACGATCCAGTCCCCCGCCAGCGCGCTCTTCTCGTGGCTGGGACGGCCGTGAAGCTCGGCAGGCATGAGGCCGAGCGTGCCGACGAAGACGAGCGGCTTGCCCATGTAACGGTCGTCGAAGGAGAGGAAGCCCCACGAAGTCGGGATGCCGGATTTGTTGCCGCCGTGCTCGACGCCCTGGCGCACGCCCTCGAAGATCGCCTTCGGATGCAGGATCGGCTCCCGGCGGTCCGGCTTGCGATAGGGCAGCTCGCCCTTGAAGAACGGATTGCCGAAGCAGAAGCCGTACATGTTGGCCACGAGCTTCGCGCCCATGCCCGTGCCCAGGGGGTCGCGGTTGACGCCGACGATGCCGGTGATCGCGCCGCCGTAGGGGTCGAGCGCCGAGGGGCTGTTGTGGGTCTCGACCTTGTAGCAGACGTTGAAGCCGCCGTCGAAGCGGATGACGCCGGAGTTGTCGGAGAAGACGGAGACGCACCAGTCGTCCGGGCCGAGCGCGCGGCGGATGTCCTCCGTGGCGCGGCGGATCATCGATTTGTAGAGGCTGTCCACGTCGTCCAGCTGGGCGGCGAAGATCGTGTGCTTGCAGTGCTCGGACCAGGTCTGGGCGAGCGCTTCCAGCTCGACGTCGGTGGGCTGGCGGCCCTCGCGGGCGAAGTAGTCGCGGATGACGTGCAGCGAATCGAGATCGAGCGCCAGAGGCCCGCGCCGGATCTCGCGCCCCGCTTCGACGCGGTCCAGGACGCCCTGGCCGCCCAGCTTTTTCAACTCCTCGTCCGGGACGTCCAGGTCGATCCGATCGACGCGCGGGTTGGGAGCGAGCGTCACCTTGGGCACCGGCGGCGTTCCGGCCGCCGCCGCGTCCCGCCTTGTCTCGACGCGGACGCGGTGAATCAGCGGGTTCGCCAAGAGCCCGATCACCCGGTCCAGGTCCCTGCCCTCGATCGCCGGCTCGAACAGGTAGCGCCGCGAGGAATAGACGGCCTCGCCGGGGGCGAGGGCCACGCCCAGCAGGTCCTGGACGGCTTCGCGGCTGGTCTTGCCGACGTTGTCCGTCACGCCCGGCAGGAAGCCGACCTCGACGGCCACGCCGAAATCCAGCGCCGCCGGGCGGTTGACCGCTGAGTCCTGGGTGATCGGATCGGTGAACAGCCGGGCGCGGCAGGTTTCGATCTGTTCGGCGCTAAGCGTAGCGTCGAGCGTGTAGACGTCGCTGACGCGCACGCGCGCCAGATCGAGCCCGAGGTCGGCCTTGAGCCGGCGGCGCAGCGATTCGCCCGCCGCGTCGGGCACGCCGGGCTTGTGAATGACTTCGATACGGATCGGCATCGGACGCTCCGAAAATGAAACCGGCGGGACGTTTGCCCGCCGGACAATCCGCTTATTCGCCCGGCAGGCCGAGCTCTTTGGCCAGTTCCGGGTGCGACGCCGCTAAAACCTGGCCGAGCTTCTTCGCCTGCGTGGCCGAGAGGCGCACGGAACGCACGACGTATTCCTCGAAGGCCTCCCAGACGATGGGCGCGACGGCGCGGACGGCCGTGCTCAGCGCTTCGGCGTAAAGGCGGATCTCGTACTGGGCGTGGTCGTCGATCCGCAGGCGGATGAAGTGCAGCAGGTTGCGCAGGTCCATCTGCCAGTACATTTCCGTGTAGAGCGACAGGGGCAGGTTGACGCGCGCCAGTTCGCGGGCGATGTCGGCCTCGATCATTTTCTGATAGCTCTCGTAAGCCGCGCCATGGCTCCGCTTCAGGATGTCCAGGACGCGCTGCTGCATCTCGGGCGGCACGGTCTCGCCGCTCGCCCCCTGGCGGTTGGATTTGCTCTGGAAACGCACCTTCCCGGGTTCGGGAACGTAGAATTCCTCGTTCATCACGCTGTAGCGGCCGGAGATTTCGTTCATCCGCGCCGTGCGGTGGCGCACCAGCTGGCGGGCGACGAAGATCGGCATTTTCAGATGGAAGGTGAACACCACCTGCTCGAAGGGCGACATGTGCTCGTGGCGCAAGAGGTAGTTGATCAGGCCCTTGTCCTCGCGCAAGGTCTTGGTGCCCGCGCCGTAGGAGACGCGCGCCGACTGGACGATGCGCGCGTCCGAGCCCATGTAATCGACCAGGCGCACGAATCCATGGTTGAGAACGGGGATCTCCTTGTCCAGCAGCGCTTCCGCCTCGGGCGTGGTGATGTGGGCCATGCGTGCCTCCTTCCGGGTTACCCGCCGGCGCGGCCGCGGCGACGACCGGGTCCCGGCCTGCCGTGAAACGGGGCTGCATCCTAGCATGCGGCCGGGACGGCGACAAGACGGTTTTCGGCCAGGGTGATGTAAAAGAATTGTCGCCGTTGGAGCAGGTTTTTCAACCTGCTCCAGGCATTTTGGATTTGTTAAAAGAAGAAAACGTATGGAGCAGGATGCAATACGGCTCCAACTTCCGGACGCTTTTTCGCCCGCGGCGACGACCGCCGACGCCCCGAAACCTTGACAGAAGTAAGGCACTTTATGTAGAACCTTTGCGGGAGTTGACCCCGTCCTCCCCAAGAAGCCGCGTCGGCGTCGATTCGATTCCAAACGGCAGCACTTCCGGCGCCCGCCTGTCCGGCGCGGTATCCATCACGGCAGTGGCGCGCCTGAATCGCAAGGAGGACCCCATGAACCGCAAGCGAGTCGTCATCCTCGGCGCCGCCGGGCGCGATTTCCACAACTTCAACGTCTTTTTCCGCGACAAGCCGGAATGGGAGGTGGCGGCCTTCACGGCCACGCAGATTCCCAACATCGACGGCCGCAAATACCCGGCCGCGCTCGCCGGTTCGCTGTACCCGGACGGCATTCCCATTCTGCCCGAGTCGGAGTTGACCGGCGTCATCAAGGCGCAGGCGATCGACACCGTCGTTTTCGCCTACTCCGACTCGACGCACGAGCACGTCATGCATCTGGCGAGCGAGACGCTCGCCGCCGGGGCCAACTACCTGCTTTTGGGCACGCGCGACACGATGGTGAAATCGACGAAGCCCCTCATCTCGGTGACGGCCGTGCGCACCGGCTCCGGCAAGAGCCAGACGACGCGCTACGTCTGCGACATCCTGAAGGCCAAGGGCAGGAAAGTGGTCGCCATCCGCCACCCCATGCCCTACGGCGACCTCGTCGCCCAGCGCGTGCAGCGCTTCGGCGACTACGCCGACCTCGACCGGCACCAATGCACGATCGAGGAGCGCGAGGAGTACGAGCCGCACATCGACAACGGCGAGGTCGTCTACGCCGGCGTCGATTACGAGGCGATCCTGCGCGAGGCGGAGAAGGAAGCGGACGTGGTTTTCTGGGACGGCGGCAACAACGACTTCTCCTTCTACAAGGCCGACCTGTCGATCGTCGTCGTCGATCCGCACCGCGCCGGCCACGAACTGACCTACCACCCCGGCGAAACGAACCTGCGGCTCGCCGACGCGATCGTCATCAACAAAATGGACACCGCCAGCGCGGCGCAGATCGAAACCGTGAAGAAGAATATCGCCGCCCACAACCCGAAGGCGACCGTCGTCGAGGCCGATTCGCCGGTGACGGTGGACAAGCCGGAGCTGATCCACGGCAAGCGCGCGCTGGTCATCGAGGACGGCCCGACCCTGACGCACGGCGAGATGACCTTCGGCGCGGGCGTCGTCGCCGCCAAGCGCTTCGGCGCGGCGTCGCTGGTCGATCCCCGCCCCTACACCGTCGGCGCGATCACCGAGACCTTCAAGAAATACCCCGGCATCGGCACGCTTCTGCCGGCGATGGGCTACGGCGACCGGCAGGTGGCGGACTTGCAGGAAACGATCGACCGCGCCGATTGCGACGTCGTCATTTCCGCCACGCCGATCGACATTACGCGCGTGCTGAAGGTGAACAAGCCGATCGTGCGCGTCCGCTACGCCCTGCAGGAGCGGCAGCCGGGGCAGCTGGCGAAACTGGCGGCGCGGTTCTAGGTGAAGCCATGCATACGCGACGCAAAGTGGTCGTGGTGGCGCTGGGCGGCAACTCGCTCACCAAAAAGGGCCAGCGCGGCACGATCTACGAGCAGTTCGCCAACACGCGCGCCTCGGTGCGCACCCTCTGGCACCTGATCGAACTCGGCTATCAGCTCGTCATCACCCACGGCAACGGCCCGCAGGTGGGCGACTTCCTGATCCAGATGGAATCGGCGATCGCCCAGGTGCCGCCGCAGCCCCTGGGCGTGATCGGCGCGGCGACGCAGGGCACGATCGGCTACATGATCCAGCAGACGCTGCAGAACCACCTCATTCTCGAAGGCCGCGACACGCCGGTGGTGACGATCCTCACCCAGGTGGTGGTCGATCGCCACGATCCTCTGCTGGTCGATCCGATCAAGCCGATCGGCGCGACGTTCTACACGGAGGAGGAGGCCAAAAAGCGGATGACGGAACTCGGCTGGTCGATGAAGGAGGACGCCGGGCGCGGCTGGCGGCGCGTCGTGCCCTCGCCCGTCCCCTTGGAGATCGTCGAACTGGACGTGCTGGAGAGCCTGCTGAACGCCGGCGCGATCGTCATCACGGCCGGCGGCGGCGGCATCCCGGTGATCATCGAGAAGGACGGCCGCTACGAGGGCGTGGACGCCGTGATCGACAAGGATCTCGCCTCGGGGCTTTTGGCCCGCTCGCTCGACGCCGACGTGCTGATCATGCTCACCGCCGTGGACCGCGTGGCGCTCGACTACGCCTCGGGCCATCCGACCTGGCTGGACCGCATGACCGCCCACGAGGCGAAGGAGTACCTGGCCCAGGGCCAGTTCCCGCAGGGCTCGATGGGGCCGAAGATCGAGGCGTCGGTGGAGTATTTGCTTGGCGTGCGCCACAAGCAGACGCGCAAGGCGATCATCACCGACCACGAGCATTTGCGGCAGGCGATGACCGGCAAGGCCGGCACGACGATCACGTTCCAGTGAGTCCGAGCCGCGTGCTCCGCACCCGGTTTGTTGCTAAAGACGCTCAATAGAACGAAGCTCTCCCTCTTGTCACCCCCGCGAAAGCGGGGGTCCAGACCGGAAAGACGTGGATTCCCGCGTACGCGGGAATGACAACTTCTGGCATGATGCTAATTTAGTTAAGGCTTTAATTGACGCGAAACAAGGAGCAGACCATGGCGCAGCGCATGAAGGGCCGTCATCTGATCTCGCTGAAGGATTACAGCCGCGAGGACTTCGAAACGATTTTTTCCGTCGCCGCGCGGCTCAAGGAAGAGCTTTACATCGGCCGCCCCCACCCGCTTCTGGCGGGCAAGACCCTGGGGATGATCTTCCAGAAACCGTCCCTGCGGACGATGGTCTCCTTCCAGGTGGGCGTCCAGCAGCTCGGCGGCTACGCCCTCTACCTCGGCCCCGATCAGATCTCGATCGGCAAGCGCGAATCGACGGAGGACATCGCCCACGTCCTGTCGTCCTACGTGGACGGCATCATGGCCCGCACTTTCGCCCACTCGATCGTCGAGGATCTGGCGAAGTACAGCCGCGTGCCGGTGATCAACGGACTCACCGACTTCAACCACCCCTGCCAGATCCTGGCCGATCTGTTCACCGTCCTGGAGCGCAAGCGGCGGCTCGACGGCCTGAAGCTGGCCTACGTCGGCGACGGCAACAACGTCACCCACTCGCTCTTGTACGGCTGCGCGACGGTGGGCATGTCGATCGCCCTGGCGACGCCGGAGGACTACCGCCCCGACCCGGAGGTCGTGGCCTACGCCCGCGAGCTGGGCAGGAAGACCGGCGCGAAGGTGACGCTCACCGCCAGCCCGAAGGAAGCGGCGAAGGGGGCCGACGTGCTCTACACCGACGTCTGGGCCTCGATGGGCCAGGAGGCGGAGAAGGCGATCCGCGCCAAGGCCTTCAAGGGCTACCAGATCAACATGCCTCTGCTGAACAGCGCCCATCCCGACGCCATCGTCCTGCACTGCCTCCCGGCGCACTACGACGAGGAAATCACTTACGACGTCGTGCAGGACCCGCGCTCGGCCGTCTTCCAGCAGGCGGAGAACCGCCTGCACGCCCAGAAGGCCGTCATGGCGCTGCTGATGGGGAACGGCTAGGACGATCTGCAATTTTCCTCGTAGGGGCGGGTGGAGAGGCTCTGCCTCGGAACCCGCCCGCTACAAAGAAAAATTTGCTCAAGAAATCGCAGTAGTGGTAAGTTTCATCTTGTTTATGTGTTCAGGCACAGTACTTTCTTAAGCTTTAATCGGAGGAGAAAATGGCCAAGACCGTCTCGTTAATCAATATGAAAGGTGGCGTTGGGAAATCGACTCTTGCGGTGAATCTTGCGTGGTACATGTCTGGAATACAAGGTATGGATAACAACGTTCTAGTTGTTGATCTTGATCCCCAGTTCAACGCTAGCCAATACCTACTTGGAACATCTCGCTATAAAAGGGAAGTCGTTGAGGCAGAACGGGCGACCGTTTGGACCGTCTTTGAGCAGCAAACGAGAACACCAACGGCGAGAATTCCCAAACCGCTGGACCCAGACTCAGCGATACTAACTGTTAAGATGTGGCGAGAAAACAGGCTCGATCTCCTTCCTTCTCAACTAGAACTCGCCTGGGCATTAAAACAATCAGCACCACAAAAAGAGTCTCTTTTAGCAAAGTTTCTATCCAAGGTTGCCGATCGCTACCACCTAATTATCATCGATTGTGCTCCGACTGAATCATTGTTGACGACTGCGGCATATTTGACAAGCGACTATATTCTTGTCCCGGTAAAACCGGAGTATCTCTCCACAATAGGCCTCCCTCTCCTGGCTCAGTCCTTAGATGAATTCAAAATGAGTAATAGTGACCACAACATCGAAATGGCTGGAGTCGTCTTTAATCACACGACCAATTACGAGCCTGAAGAACGGATCTCGAAGAAAGAAGCAAAAAGAACAGCAACAGAGTACAAGTGGTATGTTTTCGAGAATGAGGTGACTTACTCGCGTTCTTATCCTAAAGGAGCCCGGGAGGGCGAACCGCTATTTAATACTTCCTATGCGAGGACGACCCGGCGCAGGCAATTTGAACAAGTGGCGGAAGAGTTTAGGCTTCGGATCGGCTTATGACCAGGAAAACCTTATCATTGCTTATCGAGATATTAGGACTGTTCAAAAAATACGGTCCAGAACAGGTCCACGAACTTGCAACAATCATCGACAACGAAGAACTCGGAAAAGTTCTAGGTGGACTTGCGAAAGCTGGTATTGAATCTCCATCTTCCGACTGGAAAAAATCGAGAAATAAGCAAGTCCATGCACATGGAAAATTTCAGAACGTAGACCCGATAAAAAGGCCATTCCTTGTTCAAATACAGGACCGCCTGCGTGATCGGGCAATGTTCCCAACTCTTAAAAGTGTCTCACGTGTTCTCGATGCTTGCGGTGTACCACTTACGAAACAGCAATTCACTCGCCGCGAACATGCTGTGCGCTCGGCCATTGACTATTTCGCTTTGATGGATCTTGAGAAAATCAAAGTGGCCTTAGAAACGATCACCACATTTAATCCTGAGCCAAGCACGCTTGATGGGTGGTCAAGTATCATTCTAAAAAAGAAGTAGGGGGCGTGGTGCCGCCGGAGGAATATGACCGGATGCAGGAGCGGGCGCGATTCCTCGCCGCCGTCGAGGCCGGTCTGGCTGACGCCGAGACCGGGCGGCTCGTGGATGAGAAGGACGCCAAGGCCGCGTTGGAACGCCGCGTCGGTCCACTCAAACCATGAAGATCGCCTGATTTCGAATTACCCCAACTCTAACGAAACAGCTTCCTGGTTCATTCCGTTTGAATGATCGGGTCTTGATGAGCGTGCCACGGTCAAGCCTTGCTTGGCCGTGCCCATTGAGAAACGCACGGTCAACCTCCGCTTCGCTGCGGTTGGCCGTGGCGCCCCCGACAATCACCAATCGTTTCAATCGGAATAGACAAGGCGCTTTACCGTTTCCGTAAAACCGCCGCCGCCCAGAGCAGGAGGCGCAGGCGCAGCCGCAGGGGGACGAAGCGCGCCTCACCCTGGCGCATAGCGGCGCGCAACGCCGTCACCGGCCGCGCGGCGCGAACCACGTTCTCGAAGGCGGCGCGCTGGCAGACGAAAGCCAGATGCACGGGCCCGAAGCGCTCGCGGATCTTTTCCAGCAAGCCCGGCAGATCGGCCTCGGGAGCGAAAGGCGCGTCGGTCAGGCCGAAGGCGTCGAAGCTGCTCATCCAGGCGAGATGCCCGCCGCGCTTGCCTAAGATCAACGACGTGTAGGGCCGGCCGTTTTCCAGCACGAGCAAGAGCAGCGCGCGGTCGTCGGGCACGGCGCGGTCGAAGAGGCGCTGGGCCCGCGCCGCGTCGAAGGGACGGCGCACGCTCGGCCGATGGGGATACCATTCCATGTGGCCGGCGGTGTAGCCGATCGCGCCGTTGTAGAGGTCGGCCACCTGCCGGACGTAATCGTCGTCGTAGCACGGCCGGCTCTCGGCGGCGGCGAAGGCTTCGGCGAAGAAATGCCGCCCGACGCGCGCCACGTAATCGACGCCGGCGCGCGCCTTGATCTCGGCCAGATCGCCCGAGCCGTAGTCGAAATCGAGGAGCGGGCCTTGCTTCGTGTGCAGCGCCTTGAGGCAGACGCCGTCCTCGACGATCAGCAACAGCGTGCTGTGCTCCGAACGCGGGCGCGCGGAGAACAAGCCGAGCAGCCGCTTCCAGTGGTCGCCATCGACATCGAGCACCTGAATGTGTTCGTCTAGCATGGCGTCGCCTCCAGCGGCCGCACCGTGTAAGGCTCGATGGGCACGGCGACAGCCTCCCCGCCCGCGAAGCGCTCGCCCGTCCACCGATCGACGAAGGCCACGCCGCCGCCCGTCCTCACCGTGGGCCTTCTCGCTTCGGGCGTCGGATTGACGAGGAACACCAGCCGCCGGCCGTCGTCGCCGAGGCGCGTCGAGGTCTCGCAGCCGTCGTCCGCCGGGAACAGCGGCGCGAGTTTCGTCGCGGCGCAGACCTGCCGGACAAGCGCGTCCCAGCCGTCGGCGGCGAGATCGCAAAGATCGGCGATCACCAGCGCGCGGCCCTGTCCCAGCGTGTGCCCCACCGCGCCGGGCAGGCCGTCCACGGGCTGCGGCGCGCCGAGCCGCTCCTTCAAAATTGTGCAGGGCCGCATCCCGGCGTCGAGATCGGGCAGCGTCGGACCGATTACAAGCGTGCCGCCCGCCGCGATGTAATCCGCCAGCCGTTGCTGCGTCTCCGCGCCCAGAAACTCGAAGCCGGGCATGAAGGCCACGCGCCGCCGCGCCAAAAGCGCCGGGTCCGTTTCCGTATCGGCGAAGACGAACGAAACTTGCGCCCGCTCCAGCCCGGCCCGCCAGGCGTCGAGCAGGCGCTGATGCGCGATCTGGATCGGCCGCGCGAAGCCGAAGCGGCCCTCGTGGGCCCGCGCCGCGCCATTGAGAAAGCTGTCCGTCACCATAGGCAAAAGCGGCGAGAAGAGATCGGCCGCCTTTTCCAGCCGGTCGTAATCGCGCACGCGCAGGATCGCCGCGTCGGCGACAGGGTCCATCCCCAGCACGCCCGTCTCGCGCAAAAAGGCCGTCAGCCGTTTGTAGAACGCGGCGCGCCCGGGGCGCTCCTCGCCGTGGCGCGAGATCGGCGCGCCCACCCAGCGCTCGCGCTCCACGGCCATGTAGAAATTGACGCCGCGCAGGCCATAGGCGAGCGCCAACAGCGTCGTGAAGCGCTGATCCTCCAGATCGATCGGCGGCCAGACCTGATAGCAGCCGCTGGAGAACTCGGGCGAGAAGGGAAAGCGGCTCGATCCCGTAAGCGCCAGCAGGCGCGGCTTCATCAAGCGGTGGTCCGTTTTCCGGCTGTAGAAATCCACGCCGTTGGCATCGACGACGCGCTCGGCCGCCGCCGTGTGAAACGGCGTCTGGCCGGCGTTGAGCGGATAGTTGTGAAATGCGATCAAGCCGCTGAAACCGCGCACCTTTAGCATGTCCATGATCCGCCCGAGCGGGCGATAGAGCAGCGTTTCGCGAAACTCGGCCCAGTCGAGATAGTAAGGGAGGTCTTTTTGCTCCCGCGCCGCGAAGGCGCGCGGCATCGGAACCTCGGCGAAATCGGTGCAGGGCCGTCCGTAGGCGGCGGCGAGGCGGTCGGGCGTCCCGTACTTCTCCGCCAGCCATTGCCGGTAGCATTCCCGCGCGCCCGGCGCATAGTCGAGGTCGTAGGCGGCGGTGCGGAAGAAGAAGCTCATTTCGTTGTCCGGCTGGATGCCGATCACCGGGCCGTCGGGGTAGGCGTAGGGCGCGGCGGCCTTGGCGAAGGCGTCGAACCATAACTCCAGCTCGGAGAAGAAATGCTCCGAGACGTAGGAGATCGCCGGGAAGGCGCGCGGCGGCGCCGGCAGCCAGGCCGGCGTGCCGTGGCCCGTCAGCGCCAGGTTGCGGGGGTCGGCGAACAGCCGCTTGGGATAACCGAAGTAGGTGAGTTCGGCGTTGATGTGCGGCCCCGGCCGCAGAAAGACGTAAAGCCCCCGCCGCCGGCACAATTCCAGGAAGCGCGGCAGATCGTTGTTCGGGGTCCGCTCTCCGAAATCGAATTCGCCCCGCGTTTGTTCGTGTACCGACCAGGGGACGTAGGTTTGCAGAATCGGCAGACCCAGGCCCGCGAAGCGTTCGAGGATCAGCGGCCAGCGCTCGCGCTCCAAGCGCCAGTAATGGCAGGAACCGGAGAGGAATGGGATGAGGCGTCCGTCGATGCCGATGCCGGCTTGGGTCAAGGCGAGGCCGCGTTCGGTCATCCGCCCTCCTGCAACGATCGGAAACGCCGTCGGCGCGGGAAAAGGAAGCGCGCCGCTTCCTCGGGACGCGCTACATCCCCGCCGCCAGCTTCGCCGCCTTGGCCTTGGACCGGCCGGCGGCCTTCGGCAGGGTTTCCTCCACCATCCGATAGAGCTTCCGCTTCACGTCGTCGAGCGCGCCGCGCAACCGGCAGCCGGCGGCGTTGTGGTGGCCGCCGCCGCCCAGCCTGGCGGCGATCAGCGACACATCGACGGTCCCCTTGGAGCGGAAGCTGACGCGGAAACTGTCGCCCGGGGCGCGCTGCAAAAAGAGAATCGCCACCTCCACGCCGTTGATGGAGCGCGCGTAGTTGATGAAGCCGTCGGTCATGTATTCCTCGGCGTGGCGCCGGGCCATCATTTCCTCGGTGATCGTCAGGGAGGCGTAGCGGCCGTCGTGCGAGACGTCGAGCGTGCCGAGCACGTCGCCCAAGAGCCGGACCTCCTGGCGCGGCCGGTTCTCGTAAAGCATCGTCGTCATCTGCCAGGGATCGACGCCGTAATCCAAAAGCTCGGCCGCCCAGTGAAAGGCGGCTTTGTTCGTGTTGGAATAGCGGAAGCCGCCCGTGTCGGAGACGATCGCCGCATAGATGCAGAGCGCAAGCTTGCGGTCGAAGCGGAGCGGCCAGGCGCGGATCAAGCGGGCCACCAGTTCGGCGCAGGAGGCGCTCTGCGTATCCACCACCTCCTGATCGGCGAAATGCTCCTGGGTGAGATGGTGATCGACCTTGACGATCGTTCCGAAGCGCCGCCGGTCGCCGGGAAAGAGCGGGCCGAAGCGGTCGGCGCTGCCGGCGTCAACGCAGACCGTGGCGTCGAAGCGGCGTCGCGAGTCCAGCTTCGTCTCCACCGTCTTCGCGTCGGGCAGAAAGAGCATGTTGGGCGGCAGGCCGTCGGCGTTGTAGGCGGTCACCCATTTCCCCGCCTTGCGCAGCGCCAGTTTCAAGGCCAGCATGGACCCCACGGTGTCGATGTCGGGCCCGATGTGGCTGATGACGAGGATCTTCTCCGCCGCCTTCAGCGTCTCGACGGCGGCGCTCAGCGCCCGCTCAATCATCGTCCTCTCCTTGATGCAGCGCGCGCAAGAGCGATTCGATGCGCTCACCCGTGTCGAACGAGTTGTCGCGCTCGAAGCGGATCTCGGGGAGGCGCTTGACGCGCAGCATCCGGCCGAGTTCGCCGCGCAGAAAGCCGACGGCGCGCTCCAATCCTTTCTGCGTCTCCGCGTACGTCTCCTCCGTCGGCGTCGCCGCGCCGGAGAGCGTGAAGAACACCTTGGCGTGACGCAGGTCGTCGGTGGTTTGGACGCCGGTGATGAGCACGTCGCCGATGCGCGGGTCGCGGAGACGTTCGCGCACCAGGGCGCTCAGCTCGTCCCGCAGCAGGCGGTTGATGCGTTGGCTGCGTTTGAATTCCGGTTGCGCGCGTTCGCTTCCCATGGATCAGGCCGATGACGAGGCGGGCAACTCGGGCGCGACTTCCACGTCGCGGTAGACTTCCAGAAAATCGCCCACCTTCACGTCGTTGTAGTTTTCGATGCCGACGCCGCACTCGTAGCCGGCGGCCACCTCGGAGGCGTCGTCCTTGAATCGCCGCAGCGAGCCGATTTTGCCGGTGTAAATCACGACATTGTCGCGGTAGAGGCGCACGCGGCCGGAGCGAGGCACCTTGCCGTCGGTGACGTAACAGCCGGCGATCGTTCCGATCTTGGGGATGGTGAAGGTGTCGCGCACCTCCAGGTGCCCCAAGATCTCCTCGCGGAAGGTCGGCTTCATCAAGCCCAGAATCGCCGCCTTGATCTGATCGACGACGTCGTAGATGATGGTGAACGTGGCGATCTGCACGCCTTCCTTCTCGGCCAGCATCTGCGCCTTGAGCTCGGCGCGGACGTTGAAGCCGACGATCATCGCCTTGGAGGCGGAGGCGAAGAGCACGTCGCTCTCGGTGACGCCGCCGACGCCGGTCATGACGATGTCCACCTTGACCTCGCCGCCGGACAGCTTGGCCAGGGTGTCGCGCAGCGCCTCGACCGAACCCTGCGCGTCGGCTTTGATGACGATCCCCAGGCTCGCCTGCTCGCCGGCCTTGACGCGCTCGACCAGCTCCTCCAGGCTGACGCGGGAGGTTTTGGCCAACTCGTTCTCGCGCTTCTTGCGCCAGCGGTTCTCGGCGATCGCCTTGGCCTGCTTCTCGTCGTGCAGCGTGCTGAACACGTCGCCGGCGGTCGGCACCTCGCTGAACCCCAGCACTTCGACGGGCTGGGAGGGCAGCGCCGTCTCGACGCGCGCGCCCAGGTCGTCGATGAGGGCCTTCACCTTGCCCCAATGGGCGCCGCAGACGAAGTGGTCGCCGGCCTTCAGGGTGCCCTGACGCACGAGGACCGTGGCCACGGGCCCCCGGCCGCGATCGAGTTTGCCTTCCAGGACGACCGCCTCGACGTTGGGCCGTTTCGGGTTGGCCTTGATTTCCAGCACCTCGGCCTGCAAAAGCAGCATCTCCAGAAGCTTATCGACGCCCTCGCCGGTCTGGGCGGAGACGTTGACGATGATCGTGTCGCCGCCCAGCTCCTCGGGGATGAGGCTGTGCTGCATCAATTCGTTGCGCACGCGCTGCGGATCGGCGTTGTGCTTGTCGATCTTGTTGACGGCGACGACCATCGGCACGCCGGCGGCGCGGGCGTGGTTGATCGCCTCGACGGTCTGCGGCATGACGCCGTCGTCGGCGGCGACGACGAGGATGACGATGTCCGTGATCTGCGCGCCGCGGGCCCGCATCGCCGTGAACGCCTCGTGGCCCGGCGTATCGATGAAGGTGATCTGGCCGTTGTCGCGGCGCACGACGTAGGCGCCGATGTGCTGCGTGATGCCGCCCGCCTCGCCGGCGGCGACGTTGGCCCGCCGGATGTAATCCAGGAGGCTCGTCTTGCCGTGGTCGACGTGGCCCATGACGGTGACGATCGGCCAGCGCGGCGCAAGATCTCCGGCGTCGTCGCCCGTGGTGGGAATAAACTGCTCTTCCTCGAAGGCGACGCTCTCCACCTCGTAGCCGAACTCGTTGGCCACCAGGGTCGCCGTGTCGAAATCGATCGCCTGGTTGACCATGATCTTGAGGCCCATCTGCATGAGCCGGAGGATCACCTCGCTGGCCTTGATCCCCATGCGCTTGGCCAGCTCGCCGACGACGATCGTGTCGGTCGCCAGTTTGACCGTGCGCTTGATCTGCTTGGAGAGGGTGGCCGGCAATTTAACGTCGGCTTTGCCCTTCTTTTTCTTGCCGGAGCGGCGCTGTTCGAAATAGGACTCGTCGATCACCTGCCGCTTGCGGAAACCCTTGCCGGAGCGGCGCGCTCCTCCCTCTTCCTCCTCCGCCATGGGCGCGGGCCTGTCCAGACGGCCGCGCCGCCGGCTCGTTTCGGTGGGAGGCGGCTGGAAAAGGTCGGGGGCGGCGGCGCCGGCGGGGCGGCCGGGACGCGGACCC
>QZKR01000132.1 GCA_003598065.1 Myxococcales bacterium
CACCGACGCCGACCTGCGGGAACTGAGCGCCGACCGCTTCGACGCCTTCGTCGTTCCCGGCGGCTGGGCTCCCGATTTCCTGCGCCGCACGCCGCACGCCGCCAAGCTGATCGCCGAGGCGGACGTGCAAGGCAAGCTGGTCGCGGCGATCTGCCACGGCGGCTGGGTGCTGGCCTCGGCGCGAATCCTTGCCGGCAAGCGGCTGACCAGCTTCTTCGCCATCCGCGACGACCTGGAGCATGCCGGGGCGAAGTGGGAGGACAAATCGGTGGTGGTGGACGGCAACCTGATCACGTCCCGCGCCCCCGACGACCTCCCCGATTTCATGAAGGCCATTTTGCATGGGTTGGAGGCGCAACGATGAACACGACGCCGAACACGGAGGACTACATCTTCCGGGAGCGGGGGGTCATCGAGGACGCCGACGGACGCGTCGCCGGGATGTGGGTGCGGCATCGCAAGGGTCGGAAGGAGATGTATTTTTTCACCAAGCCGATCAAGAAACGCCGCCCCTACCGCCTGGAACACAAGACGATCGTCGTTGACGGCCGGGTGATGGAGAACGTCCCGGTCAGGGTGTATCCGCTGGTCAACAGTCTGACCCACTGGGGCAAGTACGCGAAATAAAGCGGACTTGGAGTGGGAAGCAAATCTCGATCAACGCAATAAGCGCGCTTGCATTTTTCTAATAATTCCTTAACCTCTTCCTAACAATCCATGCCCGGCCTGCCGGCGCAAAGGAAAGGGAAGGGGATGAAAAAAGAACATCTTTACTGGCTTCTGGCGGCGGCGATTCTCCTTGGCGTTCTGGCTGGCTGCGCCGGAACGGACGACGATTCGGAAACGACGGACGGAGACAACGACGCCTCGACCGACGGGGACGATGACGGGTCGCCCGACGGCGACACGGATTCGCCCGGCGATACCTTCTACGAAATCCATACCACGTTGACGCAACGGCTGGAGCCCACGCATGACGACCGCGGCGGCGAATGCGCCGAGTCGGCCGGCAAGGACTACTGCAAAAATCCCGCTTCGGCCTATCCGGATCTAGCGGCCTGGCTGGATTACGGTTTCGGAGAACTTGAGGTTCGGGACGGCGAAGCCTTCACCCGCAACGAAACGCTGGCTCAGCTCGGCGAGCCGGGGACGCGCCGCTCGCTCTTCGCCTGGGCCCACCTGAGCGACATCCACATCACCGACGAGGAAGGCGCGATGCGCCTGGGCGCCATCGACCAGAAGCAGGCCCCGGCGGCGCTGCGGCCGATGGACATGTATTCCGAGGTCGTTCTCGACGCGGCGGTGCGCACGATCAATTATTTCTCCGGCCTGCAAGCCTTCAATCTGGCCGTCATCACCGGCGACTTCACCGACACCGCCCAGAAGAACGAAGCGGCGAATTTCATGCGCATCCTGAACGGCGGCGAAGTGGACCCGGACAGCGGCGACAACGACGATCCCGTCCCGGGGCCGGGCAACGATTCGCAGGATCCCTTCGAGGCGGAAGGGCTGGACATGCCCTGGATCGCCGCCTTGGGCAATCATGACGAGCTGATTTTGGGCAACTGGCCGGTCGATGACGAAGCCAAGGCGCAGTCGGTGGGCGGCTACACGGAAACCGGCACGCGCAACGGCCAGACCTTCGAGGTGGTCAGCGGCGAGATTCCGGCCGACCCGGAGCGCGAGACGCTCGGCCATACGGAGATGATCGGCCTGTTCGCGGAGGATCAGGGCGACCCGGCCGGCCACGGTTTCGGTCCGGACAACGTGAGCGAGGATCGCGGTTATTACGTCTACGATCCGCCGGACCAGGGTCTGGTGCGGTTCATCGTGCTGGACACGGCCTATCGCCCGCAGGGTTTCGAGGGCCAGAGCTTCTACGTCAGTCCGGTTATCGACGTCGAGCAGTACGAGAATTTCCTGCTGCCGGAACTGGAACGCGCGGCGACGGACAAGAAGCTGGTCATCGTGGCGGGGCATCATCCAAGCTGGCAGTTGCAGGACGACGGCTTCCCGGAGCGCTTCATCGCCGCCAACCAGCTCGTCTCGGCCTTGCTCTCCTATCCGAACGTCCTGGCGCACTGCTTCGGCCACAGCCACGAGAACACCTTCGACGTCAACGCCGCCGGAGGCGGAGCCAGCGGCTACGTCGAGGTGCAGTCCGCCTCGCTGATGGACTGGCCGCAGCAGTTCCGTTTCTTCGAACTGGTGGACAACGGCAACGGGACGCTCTCGCTCTTCACCGCCGTCGTCGATCACGCCGGTCCGGCAGGGAGCTTGTCGGAGACCTCGCGAAGCTATTCCCTGATCGACGTGCAGTCGGCCTGGGGCGAAGGCGAGCCGGGCGAGGCCGAGGGGCGCAACGTGGAAATGATCTTCACAGTCCCGGAAGGTTTCGCGGAAGTGATTTCGGCCGCCTCCGATTTCGGCGAACCCCAGGCGCTTTCCACCTGGGAAACGCCGCGCACGGAGGAATGAAACCGTCGCTGAGAATGGCTTGAAACTATCTCGAAACCGGCTGCATCCGCATACTCACCCTTCGAGACGGCTGACCGCTTATCCTGAGGAGCCCATGAAATGGGCGTCTCGAAGGATGCGGTCAGCCTCCTCAGGGTGAACGGGATTGTGCTTGATTTCCTGCCCAGATTCATCCACGCAGATGATCCCCGCATTTGTCTCTGGCGAAGCCATTTCGTCTTCGTCAGTGACAGATTTGCACCGATCGATTACTCTTTGGTTGAACAACAGGATCGGGAGGAAATCACCATGGCGCCCTGCCGCATCCCCGAAGGCTATCGGACGCTTCTGGACACGCTGGAAATGGAAGCCGCCATCAAGCGGATCAAAGACTTTTTCGAACTCAACCTGAGCCGTTCCCTGAACCTGCGCCGGGTTTCCGCGCCCCTCTTCGTGCGCGCCGGCACGGGCGTCAACGACGACCTCAACGGCGTCGAGCGCCCCGTGCGCTTCCGCGTCAAGGGAGACGGCGACGCCGAGGCCGAGATCGTCCACTCCCTGGCCAAATGGAAGCGAATGGCCCTCAAGCTTTACGGCTTCCCGGCCGGCGGCGGCCTCTACACCGACATGAACGCCATCCGCCCGGACGAGGATCTCGACAATCTGCACTCGATCTACGTGGACCAGTGGGACTGGGAACTTATCATCGATCCGGCCGAGCGCACCCTGGAGAAGCTGCGGGCGGTGGTCGCCACAATCTATGATGCGCTCTGTCGGACGGAGTTTTTCATCGCTTCGATCTATCCCTCGATCCGGCCGCTGCTGCCCGAGCGCATCGCTTTCGTCACCGCCGAGGAACTGGCGGCGCGCTGGCCCGACCTCGCGCCGAAAGAGCGGGAGGACCGGATTCTCGAAGAGAAGCGGGCGGTCTTTCTGATCGGCATCGGCCACGACCTGCCGGACGGCAAACCTCACGACGGTCGGGCCCCGGACTACGACGATTGGTCCACCCCGCGCCCCGACGGCGGGCGCGGCCTGAACGGCGACATCCTGCTCTGGCATCCCGTTCTGGAGCAGGCCTTCGAGATCTCTTCGATGGGCATCCGCGTGGACGCCGAGGCGCTGCGCCGCCAGCTCGCCATTCGCGGCAAAGAGACCTGGGCGGATCGGGAATTCCACCGCATGCTCTTGAACGGCGAGTTGCCGCAGACGATGGGCGGCGGCATCGGCCAGTCCCGCCTCTGCATGTTTTTCCTGCGCACCGCCCACATCGGCGAGGTGGCGGTGGGGCTGTGGCCCGATTCCATGCAGCAGCAATGCCGTCAGGCGGGAATCGTGCTGTTGTGAAGCGGCGGGACGGCGCTTCGCCGAGTCGAGGCCGCCGTTCGGAGAAAAACGCTATGCTGGTGATGAAATTCGGAGGCACGAGCCTCAGCGGCGCGGCGCGGATTCGCGAGGCCGCCCGGCTCGTGCGGCGAGAAACGGGTCCGCTGGTTGTCGTCGCCTCCGCCATGGGGGGCGTGACCGACAAGCTGATTGCGCTCGCCGAATGCGCCCAACGGTGCGACAAGGCTGGCGCGGAGGCGCTCTTGTCGGAGTTGCGCTTGCTCCACCTCGGCGCGGCCGAGACCGTCGCCGGAGGCGCCGTCTCTCGGGAGACCCTGGACGCCGCCCTGCGCCAGCTGCTCGTCGATCTTGAGCAGCTTCTCCACGGCGTGAGCCTGCTGCGGGAGCTTTCCAAACGTTCCCTCGATCTGATCATGTCCTTCGGCGAGCGGCTGGCCGCGCCGCTCTTGGCGGCGGCGATTTCCGCCGCCGGGAAGCCGGGCGCGGCGGTGGACGCGCGCGAGATCGTGCGCACCAACGACGCCTTCGGCGCGGCGGAAGTGGACCTGGAGGCCAGCCGCGCTTTGACGCGCGAACGCCTCCTTCCCCTGGTCTCCGAATCCGTGCCGGTCGTGACCGGATTCATCGGCGCAACGGCCGACGGCCTGACCACCACCCTTGGACGGGGCGGGAGCGATTACTCCGCCAGCCTGATCGGGGCCTTTCTGGAGGCGCGCGAAATCTGGATCTGGACCGACGTGGACGGCGTGATGACCGCCGATCCGCGCCTCGTGCCGGAAGCGCGCATTCTGGAGCAGATCAGCTATCGGGAAGCGGCCGAGATGGCCTACTTCGGTTCGAAGGTGCTGCACCCGCGAACGATGATCCCGGCCATGAACCAGGGGATCCCCATCCGCACGCGCAACAGTTTCAATCCCGACCACCCCGGCACGCTCATCACCGGTCAGCGCACGGCCGCTTTCGACGGGGTCAAGACGGTCACCTCGATCAAATCGCTGGCCCTGATCACCATCGAGGGCAAAGGGATGATGGGCGTTCCGGGCGTGGCCCGGCGCGTGTTCACCACCACCGCCGAGCAGAACGTCAACGTTTACATGATCAGCCAGTCCTCCAGCGAGCAGAACATCAGCTTCATCGTCTCCGCTCCGGAAGGCCCGCGCGCCGTCGCGGCCCTCGAAGCGGCTTTCGAGCTCGAACGGACGCGCGGCCAGATCGAGAAAGTGGACCTGCTCGCCCCCGTGGGCATCCTGGCCATCATCGGCGAGGGAATGAAGGGGACGCCCGGCGTCTCCCGCCGGCTCTTCACCGCCCTGGGCAAGGCGCACATCAACGTCATCGCCATCGCCCAGGGGTCGAGCGAACTCAACGTCTCCGTGGTGGTGGAGGAAGCCGACCTGAGCCGGGCGGTGGGAGCCGTCCACACCGGCTTTGGCCTCACGCGCGACGTCCACTTGTTGATCATGGGCAAGGGTTCCGTCGGGCGGACGCTGATCAAACAGATCCTGGCGGGAAAGGCGCGTCTTCAGAAACGCGGCGTCGGCCTCAAGGTGATCGGCGTCTGCGGGCGGACGGAACTGCTGATGAACGCGCGCGGCCTGGACGACGAACGGCTCCAGCGCATCGCGGCGGGAGAAAGTTTGACGTCGCTGGGCGGCCTCCCCCGGCCCGACGACGCCGAACTGCTCAAGCGGGCGGCGGACGCGCGCTGGCTGGACGTGGTGATCGTGGACGCCACCGCCGACGAGACCGGCCCGCTGCATCTGGAGGCGCTGAAAAAAGGCTTCCACGTCGTGACCGCCAACAAGAAGCCGCTGTCGGGTTCCCTTGGTCTGTACAAGGCGATCCGCGCGGAGGCCCAGGCGCGGGGCCTGGGCTATCAGTTCGAAACCACCTTCGGCGCGGGGCTGCCCGTGCTGCACACGCTCCAGGAGCTTATCGCCACGCGCGACGAGATCCGGCGCGTCATGGGCTGCTTCTCGGGCACGCTGGGCTTCATCTGCTCCGAATTGGAGCGAGGCCGTCCCTTCTCGGCGGCTGTGAAGGAAGCGCGCGAGCGCGGCTACACCGAGCCGGACCCGCGCGACGACCTGAGCGGCCGCGACGTGGCGCGCAAGGCGCTGATCATCGCCCGCGAGCTGGGGATCGCGCTGGAGATGAGCGATCTGCGGCTGGAGGGAATGGCGGGCGCCGCGCAGATGGAAGCGGCGGATGTGGAAGCTTTTCTCGAAGGTCTCAAAGCCCTCGATGCAAGCTTCGCCGCGCGGCAGGCCGAGGCGGAGGCGCGGGGCGAGGTCTTCCGTTACGTGGCGGAGATCACGCCGCAGGGAGCCGTGGTGGGTTTGAGGGCTGTCCCGAAAGCCTCGCCCATCGGGCAGCTCGACGGCCCCGACAATATTCTGGTTTACGAAACCGACCGCTACCGCGAACACCCGCTGGTGATCCGGGGTCCGGGAGCGGGCGCCGAGGTGACGGCGGCGGGAGTTTTCGGCGACATCCTCAAGGTCGCCCGCATGGGCTGAACGCGACGGAGGAGTACGGATGGAAAAATCGGCGACCGCCTTCGCCCCGGCCACGCTGGCCAACGTCGGAGCGGGATTCGACTGCTTCGGGCTGGCCCTGGACGGGCCGGAGGACCGGGTGCGCGTCACGCTCGCGCCGCAGGCGGGGCTGCGCATAACACAGGTGACGGGCGTCGATGCCGCGCGGATTCCCTATGACGCCGACAAGAACACCGCCGCCCGCGCCGCACGCTCGATCTGGGAGCGTCGCCCCGCCCTTGCCGCGCGCTACGGCCTGGAAATGGAGATCGTCAAAGGCATTCCGGCGGGGAGCGGTTTGGGATCGAGCGCGGCCAGCGCCGCCGCAGGAGCGACGGCCGCCGCCGCGCTGGTGAAAATCTTGGGCGAACAGCCATTGGACGACGACGCATTGTTCGAGGCGGCGCTCGACGGCGAAGAACTCGCCAGCGGCGACCGGCACGGCGACAACGTCGCCCCGGCGCTTTTCGGAGGCTTCACGATCGTCCATTCGGCGAGTCCGCCCGCCATCGCCCGTTTCATGCCGGCCTTGCCGCTCCACGTGGCGCTGGTCCTGCCGAATATGAGCATCTCCACCAAAACGGCGCGGGAGATTCTGCCGCGCGAGGTTCCGTTGCAGGACGCCAAGGCCAACTGGGCCGCCACGGCGCTGATGGTTTACGCCCTGCTGCAAGGCGACGCTTCGCTCGTCGGTCGGGCCATGACCGATCGGATTGTCGAGCCGCGCCGGGCAGCGCTGATCCCGGGTTTTCAGGCGATGAAGGAGGCGGCCCTCGCCGCCGGGGCCTACGGGTTCACGATCGGCGGTTCGGGCCCGGCCTGTTTCGCCCTCTGCGGCGGCGAGGCCTGCGCCGCGGCGGCCGGCGAGGCGGCGCTTGCGGCGTTGCGCCGGGCCGGACTGGATGGTGTTAATCGAATCGGCCGGATTTCCGAGCAAGGAGCGCGGGTGCCGCCATGACGACGACTTTTTCCCATCTGGCCTGCATCGCCTGCGGGCGACGCTACGAGACCGACGACATCCGCTATCGTTGCGACTGCGGCGACCTGCTCGAAGTCCGCCACGATCTGGAGGCCCTGGCGCATGCCTATCCCGATCTGAAGGCGCGCTTCGAAAGCCGCCTGGGAAAGTTTGAAAAGCCTTATTGCTCCGGCGTGTGGCGTTATCATGAACTCATCCTGCCCGATTTGCCCGTCGCCGCCATCGTGAGCAAACCGGAAGGCAACACGAATCTCTATCACAGCGAACGCCTCTCGCGCGCCTTCAACACGCGCAATCTCTATTTGAAGCATGAGGGGGAGAATCCGACCCTCTCCTTCAAGGACCGGGGCATGACGGCGGGGGTGAGCTGGGCCAGGCATCTCGGCATGACGCGCGTGGCCTGCGCCAGCACGGGGGACACGAGCGCGGCCATGGCGGCTTACGCCGCCGAAGTGGACGGGATGCGCGGGATCGTTTTTCTGCCGCACGAAAAGATCAGCCCCGAACAGCTCGCCCAGGCGATCAGCTACGGCGCGCTGACCTTGGCCATCGAGACCGATTTCGACGGCTGCATGCGGCTGGTCGCCGAGGTCTGCGCGCGCCGGCCGATCTACCTGCTCAACTCGATGAACAGCTTCCGCATCGAAGGGCAGAAGGCCATCGGCCTGGAAACGCTGCAGCAGCTCGGCTGGCGCGTTCCCGACTGGTTCGTGATCCCGGTGGGCAACGCGGGCAACATCAGCGCCTTGGGCAAAGGCTTGCTGGAAGCCCGTGCGCTGGGGCTCATCGACCGCCTGCCCCGCCTGGCCGGCATCCAGGCCCGCGCCGCCGATCCTTTCTATCGCGGTTTCCTGACGGGCTTCAAACAGCGCCCGGTGGTCGAAGCCGCGCCGACCTATGCCAGCGCCATCCGCATCGGCGATCCCGTCAGCCGCGACAAGGCCGCCCGCGCCGTTCTGGCCTTCGACGGCGTCGTCGAGGAGGTCGAAGAGGCGGAACTGATGGAGGCCAAGGGAATGGCCGACCGCGCCGGCGTGTCCGTCTGCCCCAACTCGGGCGTGGCGCTGGCGGGCCTGCGCAAGCTGCGCGCCCAGGGAACGATCGGCGACGCCGAGACCGTGGTGGTCATCCTCACCGCGCACGGCGCGAAGTTCAGCCGCTTGGGCGTGGATTATCACCTGGGCGCGCTTGCCGACGCGCAACCCTCCGCCCCCAATCCGCCCGTCCGGGTGCGGCCGCTGCTGGACCAAGTGCTGGCCGCGCTGGACAAGGAAGGATAGGCGTTCGATCGCTTGGATAGCATTAAGTAAAAATGTAGGGGAGGATGAAGCGCTGCTGGCGCGGAATCCTCCCGAAAAAAAGACGGACGGATTCCGCTTATGCTTCATCCGCCCCTACGGTTATTATTCATTTTAGCCACCCTTTCGGCCGTTGATGCGTTGGGTGGCATAGCTTCACGCCAGAGAAGCGGGCGGGAAACTGTGCCGGAACTGTGCGCCATGGCTTGCTTGCAAGCCATGCGCCTTCGCTCTCGCATGCTTTGCAAGCAAAGCATGGCACACGCACAGCCTCCCGACCTTCGGTCGTGAGACTACCCCAGCATCACCTCCGACCCTGGGCTCTCTCACCCAAACTGAATAACCCGGCCGGCGCAGTATTTTCTTGACTTTTATCCGCACATGAATAATTATGCGCACTTCATCGCATAAATATGCGTATGAAAGGAAACGACGTGCAGGTGCGGCAGATACGACTGGATCGGATCGCTTCGGTGACGCGCAGCGCGAAGCTGCCCCGGGAGGTGATGGTCGGCGACGAGATCGTCTCCGAGGAAGGCAGCCTCTTGGCCGTGCGGATCCTGAACAACAAATACAGCTACAACACCGTCGAGGACATCGGCGGCCGCATGATCGGCCTGCGCGCCGGCGACGTGCTGGCCGGAGCGCTGGGCTATCGCATGGCGCTGAAAGGTTACGCCGGGGTGGTCCCGGAGCGTCTGGCGGCGGGGGACACCATTCAGGTGCTGAACCTCGGAGGCGTGCTGGGCCGCTGCACGTCCGCGAATCCCGAGTTGGGAGAGCCGTTCGACGCCGAGGTGCTGGGCGCGATCCTCGCCTTTCCTGCTCTCGGCGATCGCATCGGCAAGCCGGCCCGCGTCGAAGCTTTCTTCGCGCCGGCGAACGACGCGCTGCACCCCATGCCGCCCATCGCCTTCGTGGCCGGCACCAGCATGAACTGCGGCAAGACGGCGGCCGCCACGGAGATCGTCCGCCTCCTCTCCCACAGAGGCTGGTCGGTCGGGGCCTGCAAACTCACGGGCGTCGGCCTGCGGCGCGACATCCTGGCCATGAGCGACGCCGGGGCGAGCGCCGCTTACGACTTCACCGACGCCGGCGTGGTCTCCACCCGCAAGGGACACATCCTGCCGGTGGCCCGGACCCTCCTCAACCGTCTGGCCGCCGACAAGCCCGACGCCATCGTGGCGGAACTCGGCGACGGCATCCTGGGCGACTACGGCGTCTCCGACATCCTCGCCGATCCGGAGTTGATGGCGGCGGCGGCCTGCCATCTGGTGTGCGCTCCGGATCCGGTGGCCGTTTACGGCGCGCAGCATGTCTATACGCACGTCTTCCGACTCAAGATCGACGCCTTCGCCGGGCCGGTGACGGACAACGCGGTGGGGCGCGATTTTGTGACGCAGCAGTTCGGCATCCCGGCCCACAACGCCCGCAGCGATATCGAGAGCCTCGTCGGTGTCGTCGAGGCGGCGATCGAAAGAAAGGCAGCGCGCCCATGAGCGCCGCACGGTTGAAAGCGGTCGTCGCCGGAGCCGGGGGACTGGCGGCCGGCGAACTGTTGCGCTTGTTGCTCGGGCATCCGGACATCGGCGAGGTTCTGCCGCTTTCCGCAAGCCAGGCGGGGCGGCCGGCGTACGAGGTTCATCGCGCCTTGCGCCATCTCAAGCCGCTGACCTTCTCCGACGCCGGCGTGGAGCAAGCCGCCGCCGGCGCGGACGTGGTGTTTCTCGCCGTGCCGCATGGCCAGAGCATGAAGGTCATGCGCGCGCTCTTGGCCGCAGAACCGAAATTGATCATCGACCTGTCGGCGGATTTCCGGCTGAAAGACGTCGAACGCTTCCGCGCCGCCTACGGCGAGCATTCCTGCTTCGAGCTGGCCGGCAAATTCTGCTACGGTCTGCCGGAAGCGAACCGCGAGGCGCTGTCCCGCTGTCGTTGGATCGCCAACCCCGGCTGCTTCGCCACGGCGGCGGAACTTCTGCTCTTGCCGCTGGCCGCGAAGAAATTGTTACCTGAACACATCGGCGTCTTTGCCGTGACCGGCTCGTCGGGATCGGGCATCCAGCCGAAACCGGGCGCGCACCATCCGTTCCGTCATGCCAACCTCTACGCCTATAAGCTGCTCGCGCACCAGCACGAGCCGGAGATCGCCGAAACGCTGAGCGCCGCCGCGCAGACACGCCTGGCTCCAAGGCTGCTGGCGCATTCCGGCCCCTTCGTGCGCGGCATTCTGGCTACGGCCTTTGTGGAAGGGAAAGCTTTTGAGGAAATGGATGTCGCAGCCCTCTACCGGGAATACTACGCGCCGCATCCCTTCGTGACCCTGCTCGACGAGCCGCCGCAGGCGGCCGAGGTCGCCGGGACCAATCATGTCCATCTGCACGTCGCCCAGCAGGGCGGCCAAGTAGCCCTCAGCCTCGCCCTCGACAACCTGGTCAAAGGCGCGGCCGGCCAGGCCATCCAGAACATGAACATCGCGCGCGGGCTTCCGGAGACGGCGGGCCTGGAGATGGCGGGGAGCTTCCCATGCTGAGCGCGCTGCCGCAGCTGCCCGTCTACGAGCAGTACCCGATGCCGCTCGCCTCCGGCCGGGGCTGCACGGTCGTGGACGAGGACGGCGTCGAATACCTGGACATGTACGGCGGCCACGCCGTCGCTTTAATTGGCCACTCCCATCCGGAGCTGGTGCGCGCCCTGTCCAGGCAGGCCGAGCGCCTCATGTTCTATTCGAACGCGGCGGATCTGGCGGTGCGGCGGAAATTCTGCCAGCGCCTTCTGGCGGCGGGACCCGACCATCTGCGCGCCGTCTTTTTGAGCAACAGCGGCGCGGAGGCGAACGAGAACGCGCTCTTGCTGGCGCGCCGTTTGACGAACCGCAAAACAATCGTTTCGGTGGAAGGCGGCTTTCACGGCCGCACGCTTTTGACTCTCTCCATCAGCGGCATCGAGAAATACCGGCGGCTGGCCGAGGTGAACGGCGAAGCCCTTTTTCCGCATCGGCGGACGATTCCGCTGAACGACGTCGAAGCCGCCCGGCAGGCGATCGATTCGAGTTGCGCGGCGGTGATTCTGGAGCCGGTGCAGGGCATCGCCGGCGCGCGTCCGGCCGCGCCCGAATTTCTGGCGGCGCTGAAAAAACGCGTCGATGAAGTCGGCGCGCTCCTGATCCTCGACGAGGTTCAATGCGGCTCCGGCCGCTGCGACGCGTTCACCGTCGCCCAGGCGACGGGCGTCCGGCCGCACATTCTGACTTTGGCGAAGGGGCTGGCCGGCGGTTTTCCCATCGGCGCGACGCTTGTGGACGAGCGCGTGGCTTCGCTCGCCGAACCCGGCCTGCTTGGCTCCACCTTCGGCGGCGGCCCGCTGGCCTGCGCCGCCGGCCTCGCCACCCTCGCCGTGCTGGAGCGGGACGGACTCATCGAGCATGCCCGCCGTCTGGGAGAAACCCTCCGCCGGGAGCTGAGCGACGTTCCCGGCGTCGAAGCCGTCAGCGGCCGGGGTTTCCTGATCGGCATTCGCTCGGCCCGCCGGGCGAAGGAAATCACCGCGCGGCTTCTGGCCGAGCAGCGCATCATCGCCGGCGGCAGCCTCGATCCGCAGGTCGTCCGGATCATGCCCCCCTTGACGTTGAGCGAGAAGGAAGCGGCGCATTTCGTGGCCGCGCTTCGCGTTATTTTCACATGAGGACAACATGGAACCATCCGTCGTCAGTCTGAAACTCGCGCATCCTTATATTCACCTCTATCGCGGCAAGGTGTTCGTCATTAAAGTCGGCGGCGGCGTGCTGGCGAACAAAGGCTCCTGCCGCGCTCTGGCCGGCCAGATCGCGCTGCTGTCGGATTTGGGCATCCGGGTCGTTATCGTGCATGGCGGCGGCCCGCAGGCCTCGGAGCTGTCGAGAAAACTCGGCATCGAGCCCGCCATCGTCGCCGGCCGGCGCATCACCTCCGACGACGTGTTGAACGTGGCGGTCATGACCTACGCCGGCGCAATCAACACCGCCTTCGTCGCCACCCTTTCCGCCCAGGGCGTGCGGGCCGTGGGGCTGACGGGCGTCGATGCGGGCAGCGTCAAGGTCCATCGTCGGCCGCCGGTAACGATCCTCGACGACGACGGCCGCCCGCAAACCGTGGATTTCGGCCACGTCGGCGACATCGACGCCGTCGAACCCGATCTGCTGACCTCGCTATTGGACGCGGGTTTTACGCCCACCATCGCCTGCGTCTGCGCCGACGCGGAGGGCAAGCTGTTGAACGTGAACGCCGACGGCATCGCCGAGGCAGTGGCCGCGGCCTTGCAGGCCAAGAAACTGATCTTCGTCACCGAGGTCAAGGGTCTGCTCGGCGATCCCAAGGACGGCGCGACGCTGATTCCCTTTATCGATCACGCCGGTCTGGCCAGGCTCTTGGAAAGCGGTTCCATCACGGCCGGGATGCGCCCGAAGGTGGAGGCGTGCATGCGGGCGACGAAGAACGGCGTCAAACGCACGCACATCATCAACGGCAA
Source organism: Myxococcales bacterium (assembly GCA_003598065.1). Lineage (GTDB taxonomy): Bacteria > Myxococcota_A > SURF-8 > SURF-8 > SURF-8 > SURF-8. The sequence goes on from QZKR01000132.1 coordinate 13,125, forward strand.
CGATCCGGACTCGCTGTTGATCGAGCTGTTCACCGGCAAGGGCTGCGGCACGATGATCGTCAGCGAGCGGGAGAAGCAGAGTTATCAGAATGAAGAACTGGCTTGATCCAAGAAGAATTCCATAAGGAGGAGCGAAAATGACGGACACGGAGGCGCGCCGCGCCGCCATTCTCAAGCTGGTCGGCGAGCAGCGAATCCGCACGCAAAGCGAGCTGGCGAAGCGTCTCAAAAAGGAAGGATTCGCCGCCACCCAGACGACCCTCTCCCGGGACATCGCCGCCCTCAAGCTGGCCAAGGCCGCCGGCGGCTACGCGGCCCCGAATCTCGGTTTTCCCCCCGGTCTGGCGCAGAAACTGGAAGGGAAAATCACGCGCGTCGTACGAGGCGGACCTTATCTTGTCGTCGTGCATACGAACGCCGGCGAGGCGAGCGCCGTGGCGTTGACGCTCGATCATGAAGCCTGGCCGATGGTCGCCGGGACGGTGGCGGGGGACGATACGCTGTTTGTGGCCTGCGACCAGGCAAAGGACACCAACGAAGTGCTGCGGCGGCTGAAATCCGTCGCGCCCGATAAATTCGAATAACGAATCGCCTGAAGGAGACCGGTCATGGAATCGAAGGAAGTGAAGAAGGTCGTGCTGGCCTACTCGGGGGGCTTGGATACCTCGATCATTATTCCCTGGCTCAAAGAAAACTACGACTGCCAGGTGATCGCTTTCGTGGGCGACGTGGGCCAGGGTGAGGACGAACTGGAAGGGCTGGAGGAACGCGCGTTGAAGACCGGCGCGGACAAGGTGCTCATCAAGAACCTCAAGGAGGAATTCTGCACCGACTATATTTTTCCGATGATGCAGGCCGGCGCGGTCTATGAGGGCAGCTACCTGCTCGGCACCAGCATCGCCCGTCCGCTGATCGCCAAGCATCTGATGGACGTGGTGGAAAAAGAAGGCGCCGACGCCGTGGCTCACGGCTGCACCGGCAAGGGCAACGACCAGGTGCGCTTCGAACTGACCTTCAAGGCGTTCAATCCCAAAATCAGGATCATCGCTCCCTGGCGGTTGTGGGACATCCGCTCGCGGGAGGACGCCGTGGCTTACGCCGAGGCGCACGGCGTGCCGCTCAAGGTGAAGAAGCGCGGCGTCTACAGCCACGACCGCAACCTGCTGCACATGTCCAGCGAGGGCGGCCAGCTGGAGGATCCCTGGCAGAGCGCCCCGGAAGACATTTACCGCCTCACCAAATCCCCCTGGGAGGCTCCCGACAAAGGGGCGGAGATCGTCATCGGCTTCGAAAAGGGAGTGCCGAAGATGATCGACGGCAGGCCCTTCTCGCCGGCGCAGCTTTTGATGTCTCTGAACAGCCTCGGGCGCGAGCACGGCATCGGGCGCGTGGATCTGGTGGAAAACCGGCTGGTGGGCATGAAGTCGCGCGGCGTGTACGAAACGCCCGGCGGGACGATTCTGTACAGGGCGCACCACGAACTCGAAACCCTGGTGCTCGACGCGGAGACGCTGCACCTCAAAGAGCAGCTTGCGCCCAAATACGCCGAGCTGATCTACAACGGCCGCTATTTCGTCCCCTTGCGCGAGGCGCTGGACGCCTTCGTCGCCGAGACTCAGCACAACATCACCGGCGAGGTCCGGCTGCTCCTGTACAAGGGCAACGTCATCGTGCGCGGCCGGCGCTCGCCCTACAGCCTGTACCGCGAGGAATTCGCCACCTTCGGAAAGGACGACGTCTACGATCAGAGCGACGCGGAAGGGTTCATCAACCTCTACGGGCTGTCGATCAAGGTTCGGGCGCTGATCGAGCAGGAGGGCGGCGAGCAGTTGAACGGCTATCGTCCGCCGAAATACTCCAAGCTCTACTACTCTTTCAAGCGAGACTGACCATGACCCTCTACGACGGCCGGATCGGCGGCAAAGCCGATGCCTTGATGGAAGCCATCAACCGCTCGCTGCCGGTGGATATCCGGCTCTTGCCCTGCGACGTGCGGACCAACCGGGCTTGGGCGAGGGAGCTGGCCCGGCTCGGCTTCTACAACCCGGGCGAGTTGGCGGACGTCGAGCGGACGCTGGACGAGATCCTGGCGCTGGCCGAGAAGGGCGCGTTCGATCCCCTGCCCGAGGACGAGGACGTGCATACGCTCGTCGAGCGCCTCCTCACCGAACGCCTGGGCGACGTCGGCGCGCGCATTCACACCGGCCGCAGCCGCAACGATCAGGTCGCCTGTGATCTCCGGCTTTATCTCATGGAGGCACTGGCGGGCTTGAAGGCGGATGTTGCGGTTCTGGTCGGCAAACTTTTGGAGTTGGTCAAAGCGCATCGCGGCACGCTGCTGGCCGGGGCGACGCATCTCCAGCCAGCCCAGCCGATCACGCTCGGGCATTTTCTGGCTTCGCTGGCCTTCGCCCTCATCCGCGACGCCGAACGCCTCGATGATTGCTTGTGGCGCGCCGAGCGGTGCCCGCTGGGTTCGGGAGCCCTGGCCGGTTCGGGTTTCCCCGTGGATCGGCACGCGCTGGCCGAAGCGCTCGGCTTCTCCGGCATCCTCGACAACACGCTGGACGCCGTCGGCGATCGCGACGCGGCGCAGGAAGCGGCCGGCGTCTGCGCCATCCTCATCGGCCACCTGTCGCGCTACGCCGAACAGTTCATCATCTGGAGCCATCCCGCTTTCGGCTACCTGCGTTTCTCCGACGCCTGGTCCACCGGCTCCTCGATGATGCCGCAGAAGCGCAACCCCGACGCCATGGAGCTGATCCGCGCCAAGGCCGCCCGCGCGATCGGCAGCACTGTAACTCTGTTGGCGATGACCAAGGGCGTGCCGCCTGGCTACGCCAAGGATCTGCAAGAGGACAAAGCGGCGCTCTTCGACGTCCTCGACGCCGCCCGGCTTGTTGTGAAAGTTTTCGCGGAGGCGCTCGGGAGCGCCGCCTTTTATCCCGAGCGCATGCGGGCCGATCTTCGCGGCGACCTGCTCGCCACGGACCTGGCCGACCGGCTGGCCGAGGCGGGCGCGCCTTTCCGCAAGGCGCACGAGCGCGTGGGGCGTTTCATCGGCGAGTTGGAGCGGCAGGGCCGCGACCTGATGTCGGCCACCCCGCGCGAACTGGACGAACGTTTCCCCGAACTCGGCGGTCAACCGTTCGAGATGAGTTTCGCCGCCGCCGTCGAGCGACGCCGCGTGGCCGGAGGACCGGCGGCGGCGAGCCTTAGCGAGCAGATCGAAAAGATCGCCGATTGGCTGGCGTCGCAAAAGCCCTGAGCGCGTGAAATATCCGCTTCAAGCTGACGAAGCTGGCGCAGGTCATACGCTGGCGCATGGTGTTCATGCTAGGTTCGATTCATGGTCAACGTCGTCGAGGGGCGCTCGAAACCGTCTTTGAAGCGCTTTTTTTGTACGGTCGTGACAACGCCTTTGTGGGGGCGGCGATCCTCATGCAAGGACAACGCCTTGCGGGAGACGAGTTCCGCTCGCGCGCCGGGAACGAAAACCGGGAGACGAAAACATCTATGAACCTGCAAGACATCTCCGGACGCCGGTATCGTGAAATCAAGGCGGCTGCCGGGAAGGGCGGCTGCGGCATTCTGGCCGTGGCGGATCTTACTGCGCCAGCCTCCAAGGACCTTGTGGATCAGGCCCTGGCCGGAATCGCCCGCATGGAGCACCGCGGGGGCGCGATTGACGGCGTCGGCGACGGCGCGGGAATTCTGCTCAAGCCAGCGCGAAAGTTTTTCGAGCGGTTTTTAACGGCCGGCCGCCGGCTCTCCGATCCCCAAGAGCCGCTCATCGTCGGGATGGTTTATTTTTCGCATGGCGAGCGCAACGTCCTGGATCTGGAGCGCGAATTCAACGCCATCGTTAGGCGGCACGGGCTGGCCCCTTTGGGCTGGCGCGAAACGCCGCTTGAAACCTCCGCGCTGGGCCGTCTGGCGCGCGAGGACGTACCCCGGATTCATCAGGTTTTGCTCGCCAAGGGGCACCGCCTCGAATCCGAGCTCTTCGCCGTTCTGCATCGTTTGAAGGTCACCATCGAAGCCGAACTCGCCGGCTTCATCAACATCGTTTCTCTCGCTCCCTACACGACGATTTACAAGCTCTTGGGAAACGCGGCGCAGCTGGCCGCGTTTTACCCCGATTTCAAGGATCCGGAGTTTACCTCGACGGTCGTCGTCGCGCACCGGCGCTTCTCCACCAACACCTTCTCCAACTGGAACCTCGTTCAGCCCTTCCGCCATATCGCCCACAACGGCGAGATCAACACCATCGTCGCCAACTGCCGCGCCGTCCGGGACGCCGAGGCCGCCATCACGCTCGGCAACACCCTGATGAATCACGGCAGCGACTCCGCCCAGCTCGACCGCGTGGCGGAAATGATGGCGGCCAACGGCATGCAGGGCGTCCACGAGGCGCTGCGGCGCATGATCCAGCCGGCCTGGATCGAGGAACCTCCCAGCCGCCGCGAGTGCCGTTTCTTCGAAGCCAACCGCCGCGCGCTCGGAACCGTCGGCGCCTGGGAAGGGCCCATCGCCCTGGTCGGCACGGACGGCCGGATGCTGGCCGGCGTCCTCGACCGCATGGGCCTCAGACCCTTGCGCTATCAATTCACGCGCGGCGGCCGGCTGGTGATCTCCAGCGAGGCGGGCGCCGTTCCGCTCGATCCCGCCGAGATCGCGGAGGACGGGCAGCTGGAGCCCGGCGGCATGATTCTCGCCGATCTGCACGCCGGCAAGCTGATCCCGCCGGAAGAGGCCACCGGCTGGATCATCGACCGCACGGGGCTCAACTTCGAGAACCTGGCCACCGTCGGCTTGCAGCCCATCGAAGCGGCCATGCAGGTGCAGGGTCTTCCCATCCGCGCCTTGAACGCCTTCGGCTGGACGAAGGAACGGGTGAGCTTTTTGCAGGAGATGGCCAAAAACGGCAAGGAGCCCGTGCAGAGCATGGGCAACGACAGGCCGCTCGCCGTCTTCAGCGAAAACCATTCCCGCCTGTACAGCTTTTTCCACCAGATCGTCGCCGTCATCACCAACCCGCCCATCGACCCCATCCGCGAGGGCGGCGCCATCGACCTCACCGTTTTTCTGGGCCGCTCGCCCCAGATCGGCAAGGAAAGCACCTACCATTCCTGGCCGCAGTACAAGCTGCCTCACCCCGTATTGAGCAACGAGGATCTGGAGTCGCTGTTTGCGTCGCCCGGCCACGATTTGAAGGTCTGCCGGCTCGACGCCACCTTTCCCGACACGGGCGAATCCGGCGCGCTCGTGCGCCGCATTCACGAGCTGACGCAGGAAGCGGTCCGCGTGATCCGCCAGCAGAGGGCCTCCCTCCTGGTCGTTTCCGACTACGAGGCCGCCAAGGGCCGGCGCTTGCCGCTCCCGATGGTGCTGATCGTCAGCGCCGTACACCAGGCGCTCGCGGCCAACGGCCTGCGGCGCGACGCGAGCATCGTCGTGGAGACGGGGGAAGTGCACGAAGGCCACGATTTCGCCGTGCTCCTGGCCTACGGCGCCACGGCGGTGAACCCCTACGCCATGTTCCATCTGGCCCGGCAGTCGGCGTCGTGCCCGCCGGACAAGGCGGTGGAAAACGTCAAGCAGGCCCTCGCCTCCGCGTTGCGGCACATCATGTCCAAGATGGGCATCACCACCGTAGCCGGCTATCGCGGCTCGGCGCCGTTCGAGGCGGTCGGGATCGCCTCGGACGTGGTGGAATACTATATCCCCGACACCTACTGCCGCCTGGGCGGAATCGATATCGACGACATCTACCGCGACATCGTGGCGCGTTTTCATCAGAGCGAAGAAGCTCTCGCCAAGAATCAAAACGCGAGCGTCTATCGCCGCGAGGTGACCGACGCCCTGCAACGCGTGGCCCGCAACGGCAACGCCCAGGGCGACTACGACCGCTTCGTCGCGTTGCTTGAGGAAACGCCGCCCGTCTACCTGCGGGACATGCTCGATTTTCATCCCGGCCGTCCGCTGCCCGTCGATCGCGTCGCCGACGAGCGGGAGATCGTCCGCTACGCCTTGCGCGGCGCGGCCATGTCCCACGGGGCCCTAAACGGCATCGCCCATCGCGCCATCGCGGCGGCGTTCAACCATTTCGGGTCGTTCTCCAACTGCGGCGAGGGAGGCGAGGACGAACGGCGCAACCCCGGCGGCGAATGGGAACAGGATCGCAGCCGGACGCGGCAGATCGCCTCGGGCCGCTTCGGCGTGGACGCCGCCTACCTGGCCGGCGCGGACGAAATCGAAATCAAGATCGGCCAGGGGGCCAAGCCCGGCGAAGGCGGCCACCTGCCGGGCGCCAAGGTCACGGCCGAGATCGCGCGCATCCGCAAGACGCGGGCCGGCGTGGACCTCATCAGCCCGCCTCCGCATCACGACATCTACAGCATCGAGGATCTGGCGCAACTGATCCGCAATTTGCGCGAACTGAACCCGGCCGCCGCCATTTCCGTCAAAGCGCCCAGCATCACCAACCTCGGGACGATCGCCGTCGGCGTGGTGAAGGCCGGCGCGGACGTCATCGCCGTCAGCGGTTTCGAGGGCGGGACCGGCGCGGCCAGTTCGAGCAGCATCGCCCACGCCGGCCTGCCCATCGAGCGCGGCATCAGCGAGGCGCACCAGGTCCTGACCGCCAACCGGATCCGGCAGCGGGTCCGGCTGCGGGCGGACGGCGGCATCAAGTCGGGTCTGGAGGCCGCCAAGATCATCGCCCTGGGCGCGGACGAGATCGCCATCGGCACGCCGCTCTTGATCGCCGAGTGCTGCGTCTTCTGCCGCGGCTGCAACAAGGGCAACTGCCCCGTCGGCATCGCCACGCACGACGAAACGAAGATGGCGGAGCGTTTCATGCGCTCGCGCCTCGACCAGGACCACGCGGGAGAATCTTCCCCCGAGGACCGCTATCTTGAGGCGAAGGCGGGCGTGATTCGTTTCCTGGAATGCTTCGCCGGGCACCTGCGCCGCCTGCTGGCGGGGTTTGGCCTGAGCCATCCGCGCGAGCTGGTCGGGCGGGTGGATCTGCTGCGCCAGCGAACGTCCGGAAACGCCCGCTGGGACCGTCTGGATCTGACGGAACTGCTCCTCGATTTCCGCCGCGACACGCGAAGCCTGCCCGGAAAACCCGAGACCTTCCGGCATCCCGTATCAGAGAAAAATCGGGACATCGCGGACAACGCCGCCTCAGTATTGAGCGGCGAATCGAATCATGCGGCCGTTTCGCTTCGCCTGGCCAACTCCGACCATGCCGTCGGGGCGACGCTGGCAGGTAAAATTGCGAGGAGCAGAAGCATTTCGCAAACGGCGCGTGTCGATATCCATTGCCAGGGATACGCCGGACAGGCCTTCGGCTTCGCCGCCACCAGCGGCATGGCGCTGCGTCTCGAAGGATACGCCAACGACGCGGTCGCCGAAGCTCTTGGCGGATCGGCCCGCATCGTGGTTGTTCCTCCCTCGGAGCTTCGAATGGCGCGGACGCCGCACCTCGTCGGCAACGCGGCGGCCTACGGGGCGACGGGGGGCGTGCTCTACGTGGCCGGGCGGGCCGGGCAGCGCTTCGGCGTGCGCAACTCCGGGGCGACGCTGGTTTGCCTGGGCGTCGGAAAGTACGCCTTCGAGTACATGACGGGCGGCGTCGGCGTGGTGCTCGGCACGAGCGGCCCCTGTCTCGGCTCGGGAATGACGGGAGGCGAACTGTTCCTGCTCGACTGGCAGGGCCAGGTGCAGAGACGGCTTCATGCGGACGTGGCGGGCCTGGCGAAGCCGGTGGGAAACGATGAGGCGGAACTATTGCGGGAAATTCTTGCGGACTTTCATCGGGAGACCGGCGAATCGACCGCGCGGCGCATCCTGGACCACTTCCAGGAGGAGCGCGCCGGATTCGTCCACATCAAGGTCTGATGGAAACAGCAAAGCGCAGCCGCAAAATTCCCGAAAAGGAATGCTCGGCCCCCGAGGCGTTGTCCGCGACAGCAAGGGCGAAGGGATAAGCGCGGTTGAGATCGTCGAAAGCCGCGTCGTCCGGGTGACCCGTGACGAGCCGGCGGCGGAATTCGACGGTCCAGAAGCCGTTTTCCCAGCGGCCTTTCGCCGCGATGTCGCCTCGGCTGCCATCGGGCTTCGTGAGAAGATAACCCGGAATACGCGTTCCGGGACTCCAGGAAATTCCCGGAGGAATCGCCACGGCGTCTTGGGCGAAGAGAAAGCGCGGGTCCGGCCGGTCGATCTTGGGGTCGGGCATGAACGCCGGGCCGTCGCCGGCCTTGTTCGCGTTGCGCACTGTGCCGCCCTCCGCTCCCGTCTTATCGCCGTGGCGGCCGCCATCCTCCCCATCGCGAACGTGAGTCAGATTCGTGTCGTCGCCGTATCCAACGGGGTTGCTGCGCGCCGCCTTCCAGTGCCACAAGTCGCCCAGCCCGGGCGATTCGAGATACTTCGAGGCGCTCACGCCCGGATGGCAGGAGGCGAGGCAGCCCTCGCGGGCGAAATTCGGCACGGAAACGTCCCACAGAAACAGCACGCGGTCCTCGTTGCCCGCCTCACCGGCGCGCGTCCGTCCGAGCGTGCGCCAGCGGCCGTCCGGCCCCATCTCCCACATGGCCTTCTCCGCGTCGTCGCGCGGGTCCGGCCAGCGGGCGGCCAGCACGAGATCCTCTCCCGTGTGAAAAGCGTGCAGTTCAACGGCGATCCTTCCGATTGTGTTGCCGCCCATGACGGATACGGTCAGCGGCTCGGCGCTCCGCCAGGTCGGTTCATCCAGGCGGCCGTCGAGAGCGATGGGCGTTTCCGGAGCGGCGGCCCGCGCCGTAAGCTCGATGGAGCCATGAGCCGTGCGGGCGTGGCAGCGCTGGCAGTCGCTGCGCAGCAGGTGGGCGTGGGCGACGACGGACAGATCGCTGAAGGGCGTGTCGCCTTCTTGCGGAGCATCGACAACCGCCGCGATATGGGCCCAGCGGGGGTTGACGGGATGGCAGGCCAGACACTCCTCGGGCTCGACCCGCAACGGCTTTGGTTGCTGGGGCCCTCCCGCCAGGGTGCGAAGAAAATTTCCGAACTCCAGCGGCAGCGAGGGTTCGTGGCAACGCAGGCAGGCCACGTCGCTATGGACGCCCTGGCGCCAACCTTGGACGGAGGCTTCCATCAAGTGACAGGAGGCGCAGGAAATTGGATGACCGTGGAGGTAGGCCCGCCACAGCAGGCCCACGCCGGCCAGCGCGGCCAGCGCCAAAGATACGATTACCAGAACGCGGAGTCCTCTTGTTTTCGTAAGGAAGCGCTGCACGATTCCTCCGCGGTCGGATGGCCGGCGAAAGCGGCCGTCAGTAATGAATCTCCGCGCTGAGCATGGCGTTCGTTCCGGCCCCGTACACGCCCGAGGCGTGGTACTTGTACTTCGTATTCGTAAGGTTCTCCACGCAAAGCACAAGGCTGGCGATTTCGTAAAGGTCCAGGCCCGAGCGGAGATTCCAGGTCGCCCAGCCGGGCGTGCCGCCCTCGGGGATGCGCACGTCCTCCAGGTCGGTGTCCGACAGGCGGTTCTGCCTGGCGGCGAAAAGCAAATACGTCTCGGCGAAGAATTTCACATCCTTGTTGAAGCGGTTGTCCCAGCGCAGCCGGGCGTCGCCGAACAAGGGCGGAATCTTGGAAAGCGGCCGGCTGTCGCGCTGCGCGGGATCCGCTGCCTGCGCCTCCTCGTCCAGCAGTTCCTCGCCGTAGGTGTACGTGATCGAGCCGGCGAGGGACAAGCCATACCAGAGCCGGAATTGGAGTTGTCCTTCGACGCCGTACAACCGCGCCTCGCCGCCGTTGGCGTTCTTCACCACCGGCAGGTCGTTGTACGTGTCCTGTCCGTCGAGCGTGGCGGGCTCGCGCCGGATGAAATCGGAGAGCAGCGTCACGTAGCCGGCCAGGCTGCCGGAGAGCCTCCAGGCGTCGAAGCGGTTCAGCAGTTCGAGCGTGTCGGACCGCTCCGGCCCCAGGCTCTCGTTGGGAATCTGGTACCAGTCGCCCAGATCGCCGATGGCCACCGTCTCGTCGAGGTTGGGGGCGCGGAAGCCCTGCGACCAGGTGAAGGAGGCCAGCCAGTGCTGTTTGTAGGACCCCTGGAGGCCGAGCATGAATATATGGGATTGATTCGCGTAATCGATGGCCGGGAGGCCCTCCCGCGCCTCGGCCGTTCCGCCCATGTGCTGGAAACGGTAACCGGCCGTCAGGCGCAGCCCCCAATTCCAACTCGTAGGCAGCAACTCGCCCTGCGCGGAGAGGTACGCCCCGCCCAACTCGTAACTCGAACCTTCCGGGTAGGGGGCTTGCCGCTCCGGGCGCTCGCCCGTCACCAGGTCGTTGGCGGCGGCGGAGGAATCGATGAAATCCTTGTGATATTCCGCGCCGTAAACCAGGCGCAGGCGGTCTTCCAGCAGGCGGGTGTCGAACTCGGCGTCCACGCCGACCGTGTTCACGGTGATCCTGTCGTTCGTCACGGATTCGGTGAACGTGCGTTCCTCGTCCAGCTGATCGGTCTCTTTGTCTTCATAGAATCGCTGGTAATACACCGTCAGTTCGAGATCGGTCAGAATCGGCTTGAAAAGCAGATTCGCACGGGCGTAAAGGAGGTCGTGGTCGTTCCGATAAAGGTTGTATCGCTGCTTGCTTTCCAGCTGCTCGGCGCGGCCGACGTCCATCATCCGGGCCAGGTGATACCCCAGCGTCGCCGTCCAATCCTCGAAAAAGCCCTCCGACAGACGGGCGGTCAGCTTGCCGGAGGCGTTGACCTGCCGATAGGAGGTGTAGGGCTGCGTGCCGACGCCGCGGCCGCCTTCGAGATCGTCGAAATCCTTGTAGGTCGCCGAGGCGTTGGCGCCGAACCAGGAGTATCCCAGGTCCACCAGCCCGTGACCCGTCTTGTCCCGCGCCGCGCTGCCGTAACGCCCGGCCAATTGGAAATTGACGCCGAATCCGTCCTCGCGGCGGCGGTCCCGCGGCACGAAGGTCAGGGCGTTGATCGTGGCCCCGAGGGCGTCGGAGCCGTAGAGGATCGAGCCCGGCCCGCGCACGACTTCGAGACGGCTGACTTCGTACTGGTCGATCAGATTGAGATACTGCAAGGGGCCGGTGCGGAACACGGCGTTGTTGAGCCGGATGCCGTCGATCAGGATCAGGACCTGCGGTCCCACCATGCCGCGCACGATGGGCGAACCGCCGCCGAAATTCGTCTCCTGCACGAAGACGCCGGGGGACTCCCGCAACGCCTGGGGGACCGTCCGGGGCTGACGCTGTTGGATCTCGTGCTTGCCGAGCACGTCCAGGCTTCGCCCCGAGAGAAACGGCGCTTCCTCCACGCGGGCGGCGGTGACGACCACCTCCTCCAACGAGGAGTCCGTGGCTGGGGGCGCTTCCTCGTCCGTCTTTGCCGGAGCGGCGTCGGTTTGCGGCGTTTCGGGATTCTCGGACGGCGGCGCTTCTTCGCCATGAAGCGGAAAACTCAGGGTCATGGCCAAACACAAGACAACCCCGGTCATTCCCCAATGGTTTCCGCAGCGCTGCTTCATTTCGTTTTTCTCCCGCGTTAATAAGACTTAATTTAGGATTGCTGCGATTCCGACGACAGCGGGCCGCATTTTAATACGAAGGGTATAGGGCAGGTCGAATTAATTTTTGTTTACCGTTTGGTTTGGTCTGGCGGAGGAGGCCAAGGTTTTCCCTCCAGACGCCATTTGAAAGCTCGGGTTTTTAACGCTATGATGATCCGGCCGAAGGGGGCCGTCCAAGGTCCCGGCAAGGCGCGCCATGGCGAGGGCTGTAGTACGGCGCGTGCGTCTTTTATCCGGCTCTGCCAACCCATTTACGGAGACCGCCGTCATGACCGCCGTCGCGCAAACCGCCCCTCGTTTCCGGATCAAAGAGCCGAAAAACCTCTCGCCGCGCATCCGCTGGCTGCGCGACTACTACTTCCAGGGGAACGCCCGCGCCTGGAACAACGAATTCACCGCCTGGACCACGGGCACGCCCTGGGATGTCGTCTTCCAGGAGTTCACCTTCTATATCGTGCCTGAAACGTACCTGCTGTTGCAGACCATGCGCGGCTCCTTCCATCAGGCGGCGCGCGAGGTGGCGCTGCATCCGGACTTCTGGACCTGGAGCCTTCCCGAGCGGCGCGCCTGGTTCGTGCGCGAAACGATGACCAACTACGTCCCCCAGGAGCTGCTGCCCGGCGATCTGGTCGCCGGGGCGCGCTTCAATCTGCAGACCTCGCTGTGCTTCACCAAACGCGAGGCCGAGGAACACGACCGCCTGATCTTGGGCAAGGGTGGGGCGCGGGCGCTGATGAAATGGTTCCACGACCACGGTTTCGGCAACGCCGGCGCGACCTCCGGCCACCTGATCCCCGGCCACGAGCGGGCGCTCACCCTGGGCTGGAAGGGCGTTTACGCCGATCTGCAGGAACGCCACGAGCGGCTGAGCCCGGCGGAGCGGAAGGGGGAGAAGGGGGCGCAGCTGCGCGCCATGATGACGGCCGCCACGATGCCCCGCGACCTCGCGGCGAAGTACGCCGCGCTCTGCCGCCGCCTGGCCGAAAGCGAAGCCGATCCGTCGCGGAAAGCCGAGCTTACGCAGATGGCGGCCAACCTCGACCGCGTGCCCTGGGAGCCGCCCGAAACCTTCTGGCAGGCGGTGCAGGCGCTGTGGCTCAACCACATGCTCGTCATGAGCGACGAGAACTATCCCGGTCCCGGCGTCAGCTTCGGCCGCATCGACCAGTATCTCTATCCCTACTGGAAACGCTCGCTGGAGGCCGGCGAAGACCGCGAGACGCTCAAGGAGATCCTCAAGTGCTTCTGGGTGCATTGCAACACTGCCTACGACGCCCAGATCCGCGCCGGCAACCAGGGCATCACCGCCGGCTTCGGCCAGCTGATCACGCTCTCCGGCCTGGGGCCCCAGGGCGGCGACCTGACCAACGACCTGACCTTCGCCCTGCTTGAAGTCATCGACGAGATGTCGCCGATCCTGGAACCCAAGCCCAACGTGCGCCTGCACCGCCGCACGCCCGAGCCGCTGCTCGATAAAGTGGTGGAGATGGTCGCCGAAAGCCAGGGCGCGCCGTTTCTGCTCAACTTCGACGAGCGGGCGATGGCCGGGATGCTCTTGGAGGCGGAGCGCGGCGGCTACGAGCATCTGATCCGCCCCGACAACGTGCACGACTACGCCCCGGTGGGCTGCCTGGAAAACACGATGGTGGGCAACGACCGCTCGGGCACGGTGGACAACAACCTCAATCTGCTCAAGGCGGTGGAACTGGCGCTGACCGGCGGCTATGACCTTTTGCCCGTCGAGGATCCGATCACCGGCAAAAAAGAAAAGCTGCTCCGCATCGGCCCGGACACGGGCGACGCGACGGCGTTCGCCAGCTGGGAGCGGTTCTGGGCGGCTTATGCCGAGCAGACGCGTTTCATCATCGCCAAGTGCGTGGAAGTCTACGACGCCTCCGAGACCGTGCGGGCGCTCTTTTTCCCCACGCCGTATCTTTCCTGCCTGGTGAAAGGCTGCGCCGAACAGGCGCGGGACGTGACGCGGGGCGGTGCGGAGATCAACTTCACCACGCTGGAGGCGGTGACCTTCGCCACGACGGTGGATTCCCTCTTGGCGGTCAAGTATCTCGTCTTCGACAAGAAGCTCTGCACGATGGCCGAACTGCTGCACGCCCTGCGCGACAACTGGGTCGGCCACGAGAAGCTGCAGGCGCAAGCCCGCTTCAAGGCCCCCAAGTACGGCCGCGACGACGACGACGCCGACGAACTGGGGCTGGCGGTGATGGATCTGTGGTGCGAGGAAACCTGGCGTTACCGAACGGAAGCCACCGGACGGCAGTTCCGCCCGGGGATGCTCTCGTGGAACTACTGGGCGGGCGACGGCTACGTCATGAGCGCCAGCCCGGACGGCCGGCCCAAGGGGCAATTCCTCTCCAACGCCATCTGCCCCAGCAACGGCGCGGACATCCATGGCCCCACGGCCAACGCCAATTCGGTGGGCAAGGTTTTGGGCGGCCGCGAGACGAACGGCGCGGCAGGCGAAGAAGAAGGTTACGTGAACCTGCTGCCCAACGGCGCCAGCCACACCATCACCTTCAACCCTTCGATTCTCCGCGACCCGGAGCACCGGGAAAAATTCAAGGCCTTTCTGCGCGGCTACGCCGAGAACGGCGGCACGGCGCTACAGATCAACATGCTGGATCCGGAGATGCTGAAGGACGCGCAGCGGAGGCCGCAGGATTACCGCCATCTGCTGGTGCGCGTGACCGGCTACAACGCCTACTTCACGACGGTGGGCAAGGAATTGCAGGACGAGGTCATCGCGAGAGTGAGTCATGGGAAGTTCTGAGCGCGCCGCGGACCTCCCCAAATCTCCGTCCGCCTTGGTGCTGGAGATTCAACGGCTGTCCACCGAGGACGGGCCGGGCATCCGCACGACCATTTTCTTCAAGGGCTGCCCGCTGCGCTGCGCCTGGTGCCACAACCCCGAAAGCCTCTCGCCGAAACCCCAGCTGCAATGGATCGGCTCGCGCTGCATCGGCTGCCGTACGTGTCTTAGCGTCTGTCCCAACGGCGCGCTCTCGGCCGCATCCGAGGGCATCGCCATCGATCGCGCCCGCTGCCAGGGCTGCGGAACCTGCGCCGAGCAGTGCCCTTCCACGGCGCTGGAGCTTCTCGGCCGGCGCTGGGCCTTGCCGGATCTGTTGCGCGAGACGCTCAAGGACCGCGTCTATTTCGAGCGTTCCGGCGGCGGCGTGACCCTCTCCGGCGGCGAAGCGGCGTTGCAGGCGGATTTCGCCGAGGTCTTCTTGAAGGCATTGCGCGCCGCCGGCGTGCACACGGCGCTGGACACCTGCGGCTTCTACGGCCCCGAAGTCCTGGAACGACTGCTGCCGCACGCCGATCTGGTGCTTTACGATCTCAAGGGAATCGAACCCGCCCTGCACCGCGCCTGGACCGGCCGGGACAACGCGCCGATTCTGGACAACCTGCTCCGTCTCGCCGCACGCCTCCGCGCCGGCGGGCCGCCGCGCGCGCTGTGGGTCCGCACGCCGGTCATTCCCGGCGCGACCGCGAACCCCGAGGTCATCCGCGCGATCGGGCGGTTTATCGCCGAACGCCTGGACGGCGCGGCGTCGCGCTGGGACCTGTGCGCCTTCAACAACCTCTGCCGCGACAAATACCGGCGGCTGGGGATGGAGTGGACATACATGGACGCGGGGCTGTTGCGCCGCGAGGAGATGGAAGTCTTGGCGGAGACGGCGCGACGGTCGGGCGTGGACCCGGCCATCGTGCAGTGGAGCGGCGCCACGGCGATGGAAGAGGAAGAGACCGTCGCCGAAGCGACGCCGCCGGCGGCGAAAGCGGTGTGCTGACCCGTCTCTCGTCGCCGGGATTTCCGAACGAATAGGAACGAGATCGAAACAATGGCTGCCGAAGGGAAAACGACCATGCGGACCGCGTTCGATCCGAAGGATATGCCGACGTTCGAGAGCACGGGCAAGGTGGCGCTTTTAGCCACCGTGAATCCCCGGGGGCTGCCCCATGTGACACTCATCGCTTCGATGCAGGCCAAGACGCCCACGCAGCTGGTCTGGGGCAAGTTCAGCGAAGGACTCTCCAAACAGCACGTGCTCGACAATCCCAGGACGGGTTTCCTTTTCCTCACCCTCGACAAGCGGCTGTGGCGCGGCACGGCGCGCTATACCCATCTGGCCCGAGAGGGCGAGGACTACGCGATGTTCAACATGAAGCCCATGTTCCGCTACAACACCTACTTCGGCATCAACACCGTTTATTACATGGATCTGCTTACGGTAGACGGCCCCGCGCGGCTGCCCATGCACCGCATCGTGCCGGCCGCGCTGCTCACCCGCCTGGCCAAGGGCGCGGCGAGAACGTCCATGGAGGCGCGCGTGCTCAAGCCCTTCGCCGAAAACCTTTTCAACCGCATGGACGCGCTGAAATTCATCGCCACCGTCCGCCCCGACGGCTTCCCCTGGATCGCGCCGCTGATCCAGTGCCAGGCCGCCGACAGCCGCCGCCTGACCTTCTCGCCGCTGGCCTACGGCGACGAACTGGCCGCCATCCCGAGCGGCGCGCCCGCCGCCGTTTACGCGCTGACGATGGGGATGGAGAGCGTCTTGACGCGCGGAATTTTCCGCGGCTTCATCACGCGGCGCGGCGTGCGCCTGGGAACCCTGGACCTCGATTACGTCTACAACTCCATGCCGCCCAACCACGGCCAGATCTATCCCGCGACGCCGCTGACGCCCATAACGCGATTTTGAATGATCATGAAACTTAACTCCCGCTCGCTCATCAATCTCATCTTTTTCGGCGTCGGCATCGCCGCGCTGGCGCTGCTCATCCGCGAGGTGGGTCTGGACGAACTCGGCCGCCAGCTTGGCCGCGTCGGGCTGGCCTTCATTCTGATCCTCATCACCGAACTGATCTCCAACATCGTCTCGGCGCGCGGCTGGCATCTCGCCTTCCAGCCCGAGCACCGTCCGCCCTTCTGGCGCGTCACCCTCACCGGCATCGCCGCCCTCTCCGTCAGCGGCGCACTGCCCTCCGGCCAGGCCGGCGAGATCGTCAAGGGCAACCTGATGCGCGGCTACGCGCCGAACCCGGAAATCGTCTCCTCGCTGATCTGGTACAACTACCTGCACGTCCTGGTCACGTCGGCGGCCGTCCTGCTCGCCGTCTTCGTTCCGCTGTTCGCCGGGACCTTCGAGACCGGCGTCACCTTCGCCGTGGTCGCCCTGGCGGCGGTGATTCTGGCGCTGGTGGCCGCCGTGCTGGTGCTGTTGCGGCTGCGGCTGTTCGAACGCGTCATGCGCCGGATCGGCCCCCGGCTGCCCGAAAGGCTGCGTCCGTCCGAGCGGCTGATGGAAAGCGCCAGGACGGTCGATGAGCGGCTGCGGACCTTCATCTCCCGCCACCCCGGCGATTTTGTCGCCTCGAACCTGTGGCTGTTCGCCGGCCGGCTGTTCAACGTGCTGGAAGTGTGGATCGTCCTGGACGCCCTGGGCCTGCCGAGTTCGCCGCCCGTCGTGGCGATGATCTATGCGGCCACCTCGATGGCCAATTACCTGCTGATGATCCTCCCCGCCCGGGAAGGTTTTCTGGAGGGAAGCTCTTATCTCATCTTCGAGATGCTGGGCCTGAGCCCGGCGGGCGGGCTGTCGTTCGAGATCGTCCGCCGCCTGCGTAAAATCTTCTATCAGATCGTGGGGCTGGTGCTGATGCTCGTCCTGAGCCGCAGCGGCCGGCGCGGCTTCAAGGGCCTGCTCTCGACCGATCAACGCTGACGCCGATCCGCGCTCGACCGTCGATTTTCAGCGGCCGCCCATAAAAAAACGCGCGGAGCCGATGCCCCGCGCGTCAAGCTTCGTGCGAGTTGCGTCAGATCGGCAGGTAGTACAGTACGCCGACCATGACGAAGAAACGTCCGACGACTTTCTCGCCGACGTCCTTTGGGGCAAGGTTGGGCAACATGATATCGAAACTGCCTTCCAAACCCAGGTGTGGAATCACTTCGTATTGCACGCCGCCGTGGAAATCCAGCGCCAACCGGCCTTCCGTATCCGCGCCTCTGGTATCCGCTTTAGAGGCGGTTGCGCCAAAGCCGAGGCCGGCGAAGGCTGAAAACTTGTCGCCGAAGGGAAAATAATAGCGAACGCCGGGGAGGAAAGGGAAAACATCGATGTCCGGTCCCGTGTAGAAGTAGCGCTC